>JANOGJ010000062.1:0-2356 GCA_031405995.1 Acidobacteriota bacterium | reverse complement strand
GAGGGCTTTCTCGAGGTGATGCAGCAACACTGGGCGCCGACGTTCGCGTCCGGCGATCGCGAAGGCGCGGACGCGTCGACTGGTTCAGCTATCCGTATCCCTACTATCACGGCGACACGACGCCGTTCTGGATCCTCGCGTTCGGCGAGTACTGGCGGCAGACGGGCGACACCGAACTCGTCCGCGCGCTGTGGCCCAACCTCAAGCGCGCCTGGGAGTGGTCGCGCGCCACGGACGTCGACGGCGACGGGCTCATGGAGAACCCTGTCGCCGGTGCCGGGGCGCTCGAAGTCGGCGACCTGCAGATCGGGATTCTCTCGGACGTCTACTTGAGCGGCGTCTGGGTGGCGTCACTCGACCGCTTCGCTCGCATGGCGGCAGCGATGGGGGAGCCCGCGCTCGGCGACAGCGCGCGGGCGATCCGCGCCAGGGCGGTCGCGACGATCGAAGCGAGGCTCTGGATGCCGGAGCTGAAGCAGTACGCCTTCGCGCTGTTGCAGGACGGATCAGTGAACAGCAACCTGACGTCCTGGCCGGCCACCGCCATGGCCTTCGACGTACTCGACCCCGCGCGCGGCGCGGAGATGGCGGTCCGTCTCGCCTCGTCTTCGATCATGACGGACTGGGGCGCCCGTCCACTGAGCGCGGCCAGCACGCTCTTCGATCCACTGCACTACAACAACGGGGCCGTCTGGCCCTTCGTCACGGGGTTCGTGGCGCTGGCCGAGTACCGGTATCACAACGCGCCGGCGGGGTGGTTCGCGCTGCAGGCGATCGCGCGCACTGGATTCGATCAGGCGCTCGGACGGAATCCCGAAGTGATCTCGGGCCGCCTGTACAAGCCGCTCGACACCGCGGTGCCGCAGCAGTTCTTCGCGACGTCGATGGTGCTGACGCCGCTCATCCGCGGCCTGCTCGGCATCGACGTCGACGCGCCGGCTCGCCGCGTGACGATCGCTCCGCACCTGCCGCCCGATTGGGACACGGTCGCCGTCGATCGCGTTCCGGTGGGCCGCGGGTCGCTGTCGTTCGTGCTCCGGCGCACGGCCGGCGGCATTACCGCGTCTGTTTCAGCGCGACAGTTGGGCGACGCGGGTCCTCTCGAGGTCGTGTTTTCGCCCGCGCTGCCCTTGGGCGCGAAGGTCACCGGCAGCGGACTGACTGTTGAGACAACGCCCGGTGATGTCCATGCCACGGTGAAGGCGACAGTGACCGCCGCCGCTGAGTTGACGGTGTCGTACACGGGCGGCTGGGGCATCGTGCCGCCGGTGATGCCGGCGCTCATCGGCCAGCGTTCCTCGGCGCCCCGTGTCCTCAGCGAGCGCCTGGGCGCTGACGGCCGCTACGTCGTCTCGCTCGAGGGGATTGCCGGGCGGAGTTACCCGTTTCGGCTGCGGACGCCTGGCGGCGTCGATCGACTGGAGACGATCAGTTTTCCAAGCACCGGCGCCAACGCCGACGGCTACACGGCCGTCACGGTCAGCTTCGCCGGGAAGCCGTAATAACCCGATAACCCGATCACTCAATAACTCAATTCGCGTCTATCCCCCCGGCTTGCTCGCTTTCGCCGTCGAGTCCCGCTTGTCGGCCACGCCGAACGCGGTGCCCGTGAGCGGATGGAACCAGATCGTCTGCGCCGATCCCTGCGTGCCCTGCATGCGCACGTCGTGGCCGAGCGCCTTGAGCTTCGCGAGCGTCTCGTCCGAGACGCCGTTGCCCTCGATGTTCAGCCGGTCCGGCATCCACTGATGATGCATCCGCGGCGCGTCCACCGCCTCGCGTCCCGTGAGCTCCCACGCGGTGGCGTTCAGCACGACGTCGAGCACGGTGTTGATGATCGTGCGGCCGCCCGGCGATCCCGTGATGAGCACGATCTTGCCGTTGCGCGCGACGATCGCCGGCGTCATCGAGCTGAGCATCCGCTTGCCGGGCGCGATGAGGTTCGGCGCCGTCCCGATGTCGCCCGTCACGTTCGTCGTGCCGGGCTTCTTGTTGAAGTCGCCCATCTCGTTGTTGAGCAGCATGCCGGTGCCCTTGATGACGACGTAGGACCCGTAGCCGCCTTCGAGCGTGTAGGTGTTGGACACGGCCATCCCGTCCTTGTCCACGACGGAGAAGTGCGTGGTCTCCTCGGGCTCGTCCGCTTGATTCACGCTGAGGATGTCCTTGCCGAGCTCGGCGCTCGACGAGGCCTTCGCGAGGTCGATCATCTTCGCAAGCGTCTTCGCGTGCGGCTTGGAGGTCAGCTTTGAGACTGGCACGTCGGTGAAATCCGGGTCGCCCAGGAACCTCGCGCGATCGAGGAAGGCGAAGCGCATCGCCTCCGTGATGAGATGCAGCGCCTCGACCGATCCGC
>JANOGJ010000467.1:0-3416 GCA_031405995.1 Acidobacteriota bacterium | reverse complement strand
CACCACCTCGCCGAGCGGGGTGTTCTGGTTCTCGCTGCGGAGCGTTTGGATGACGCGGTCCACGGACAGATCGAGCGCCGTGCTCTTCTCCTTGGACAGCTCGATGTGGATCTGCCGGCGCAGGCCGCCGCTCACCGTGACGGCGGCGACGCCCTCGACCCGCTCGAGGCGCGGCACGAGGTCCGTCTCCGCGATTTCGCGCAGCGTGACGCGGTCGTAGTCGCCCTCGACGCCGATGCCCATGATGGGGGAGGCCGCCGAGTCGAACTTCTGGATGCTCGCCGGGTCGGCTTCCTGCGGCAGCCGGCCCCGGACGCGGTCCACGCGGGTCCGCACTTCGTCGGCCGCCTCGCTGAGGGGCGTGCCCCAGGCGAAGTTCAGCCGCACCGTTCCCGACCCTTCGGCCGCGGTCGAATTAATCTGTTCGAGCCCTGGCACGGCCGCGAGCGACTGCTCGAGCGGCCGGACGATGAGCTCCTCGATCTCGGCCGGCCCGACGCCGCCGTACCCGACGCGCACCGTGATGCTCGGATACGTAATGTCCGGCATGAGGTCGACCGGCAGCCGCACGAACGAGATGGCGCCCAGCAGCACGACCACTGCCGAGATCATGAACATCGTGACGGGCCGTTCGATGGCTATGCGAGGGATGGACATGGATGCTCCCGCCTACTCCTTGCCCTGCGTCGCCGGGGACGGGCCGCCCTTGCCACCGCGCTCGGCGCGGCCGCCCGCGCCGCCCTTGGCGGCGCCGTCGACGAGCGTCACCCGGTCCCCGTCGCGGAGCGCGAGGGCGCCCACCGTAATCACGCGGTCGCCTTCAGCGAGGCCGCCGATGATCTCGACGCGCTCGCCGTCGGTGAGCCCGGTCTGCACCTCGCGGAACCGCGCCGTCTGCGCGTCCACCATGAATACGCCGCGCTTGCCTTCGGTGTCCACGACGGCGTTGCGCGGCACGGTCAGCGCGTCGGGGCGCCGGTCCACGGTGAGCCGCACGCGCGCGAACATCCCGGGCTTCAGCCGGAACCCCGGATTGGGCACTTCGATTTCCATGACCGCCGTGCGCGTCGCCGGATCGAACACCGGCGCGACGCGGCTCACCCGGCCCTTGAACTGCTCGCCCTGAAACGCGTCGACCTCGATGTCGGCCGTCACGCCGGCGGTGACCTTGTTGAAGCCCTTCTCGACGAGGTTGGCCACGAGCCGCACGGTGTCGAGGTCCACCAGCGTGAGGATCGACGTGTTGGCGCCCGCGAAGCCGCCCGGATCCAGGTTGCGCCGGCTGACGAAGCCATCGAGCGGGGAGAGCACGGTGGTGTTGCCGAGCGTGATCTTGAGTTCGTCGAGCCGCGCCTGCGTGGACTGCAACTGCGCCTTCGCCACCGCGACCTGCGATTGCGCCGAGCTGTACCGGGCCTCGGCGTCCTCGAGGTTCTGCTTCGGCGTGAGGCCGTTCGCATGGAGCGACTTGACCCGGTTGAAGGCGTTCTCCTGCACGATGAGGTCGTTCTCGCGCAGCGTGACCGTGGACCGCGTCACTTCGAACGCGGCCTCGGCCTGCCGAATCTGCTCGCGTAATTCGCGATCCTCGATCTTCGCGACCTGCTGGCCCTTGACGACGCGGTCGCCGAGCTTCACCAGCACGGTGTCCAGACGGCCGCCGACCCGCGGCACGATGTCCACCGTTGTCTCCGCGATGAGGTTGCCGACGACGGTGATGAAGTCCACGACCTCGTGCCGCGCGGCCTGCGCCGTGTCCACCGTCATCGGCGTGCGGCCCCGGCCCCCGCCTCCGCCCGGAGCGCCGGGCCCTCCGCCGGACCCGGGCGGCGAGGGCGACGCCGACGCGGTCGTCGTCTGCTGGCCGCCAAAGCGGTAGTACCAGACGGCCCCGCCCGAGACACCGACCACGACGAGGATGACGAGAACTTTCTTCATGGAGCCCGGCGCGCTCGCGCCACTAGCGTCCGACGCGCTGCACGCGATCGAATTCGGCGACGGCGTTCATGTAGCTGATGAGCCGGCCGAGTTCGGTCAGCCGCGCGTTCGTGAGCTGGTTCTGCAACTGCACCACTTCGAAGTTGGTCGCCATGCCGACGTCGAACCGCGTCTGCGCCGCGTCCGCGTTCTTTTCGGCCGCTTGACGCGATTTCTGCGACGCCTGATACAGCTTGTACGTGTTCTCGACGTTCAGACCCGCGTTCACGACTTCGTTGCGGACGTTCAGCTCCGACGCTTTCAGCCGCACTTCCGACTGGTCCATCTGCAGCAGCGCCCGGCCGTAGTTGGCCCTGGCCGACCGCATGCCGAGCGGGTAGGTGAAGTTGAGTCCCATGTTCCAGGCCGGGGTGTCGAAGCTGCTGAGCGCCCTGAGCGCGTCGGAGTAGCCGCCCGGGGTGATGCACGGCGCCGAGGCCGAACATCCCGACCCACTGGTCACGACCCCGGTGCCGCCCTGGCCCGACAGCGTGTAGCCCGTCGAAAACGCCAGGTTCGGTTTCGTCTGGTTCTTCGTGACTTCGAGGCTCAAGTGACTCGTCTCGAGGTTCCGTCGCGTGACGATGAGGTCCGTCCGCTCAGCGAGCGCCTTCGTCACCGCGGCCTGAATGTCCACGCTCGCCACGCTCAGCGCCGGCTGATCGGTTGGGTTGATCGTCGCCGTGTAGATCTCATCGTCGGCCCCGGTCACGAACAGGCGCTTGAAATTCAGCTCGGTCGTCCGCCAGCCGATCTGCGCGGCGAGCAGCGACTGCTCGGCGTTGAAGAGCGCCGTCTCGAACTGCGTCGTGTCGATGGGCGCCGCCGTGCCGATCTCCACGCGCAGCAGGCTCTGGTCGTACGACTGCTTCGCGATGTCGAGCGCGCGCTTGGCGATTTCAATTTGCTCGATGGCTGACCGCAGCGCCCAGTACGACACGCGCACGCTGTTGCGCAGATTCTCGACCTGAGTCAGCAGGTTGACATCCGAGATCTGGCGAGAGAGTTCGAGCGTCCGCAGGTTGTTGCGCGTGCCGTCGATCTTGAACCCGACCAGGAGCGGCAACTGGAAATTCAACCCGAGGTTCGAGCTGTAACTCGGATTGAGCCGCGTCGTGACGTTGTTCGTCGACGTGCGGCCGTTGTTGAAGCTCACCGAGTACGACGACCCATACCAGGGCAGCGCCTGACTCATGCCGCCGTTGTACGTCTGGTTGAGGTTGGTCAGGCTGGTCACGCCTTCGAGCGTGTTGTTCGACGGCGACGTGGAATTCGAAAAGGAATAGCGGCTGGTGATGTTTGGCATGAACGACGCGCGCGCGGCCGCAATCTGGTAGTCCACGAGCTGCGGATCCATCTTGGACGCCTTGAGTTCGAGGTTCTTCTCGAGCGCCAGCATTACCGCCTGCTCGAGCGTGAGATCCATCATTTTCGTGCCC
>JANOGJ010000462.1:0-5033 GCA_031405995.1 Acidobacteriota bacterium | reverse complement strand
TGATGACCATGACCACGATCGCCGCGATGCTGAGGACGGCCACGGGGTACACCATGGCCGACCGCACCTGGTTGATGAGCTTGGCCTGCTTCTCGATGAACGTCGACAGGCGCTGGAGAATCACGTCCAGGATACCGCCCGCCTCGCCGGCGGCGATCATGTTGGTGAACAGCGCGTCGAAGGCGTACGGCCGCTTCGACATGGCATCGGCCAGCGAGGCGCCCCCCTCGAGATCGAGCTTGACCGCGGTGATGGCCGCCGCGAGCCGCTTGTCGGGCTCTTCCTTGGCCAGCAGTTCCAGGCACTGCACGAGCGGCAGGCCGGCGTCGACCATGACGGAGAACTGCCGGGTGAAGATCGCCAGGCTCTTCGCCGGCACGCGGCGATAGCGTTCCTCTTTCCTGGCCGCGGGGCCGACCTTGGTGACGAGGATCTGCTCGCGCTTGAGCGCGTCGGTGAGCGCGTCGGTGGTCTCGGCCGCGCGTTCGCCCTTGACGATTTGTCCAGTACGGGTCCGTCCAACCCAAGCGTAAGTCGTCATCGTGCCGCCCCCTGCCCAACGGGCATCCTGCGCGCGGCAGCGATCGTGGCCGGGTGACCGGCCGTGTTGCCACGCTCGAGTATTGACGTGAGTTCATCCCGATTCGACGATGAGTTGTAGGCGACGTCGCGCGTCACGACGCGGCGCTCGACCAGCCGCGCGAGCGACTGGTTCATCGTCTGCATCCCGAGCTTCTCCTGCCCGGACTGCATGGTGCCGTAGATCTGGTGGATCTTGTCGTCGCGGATGAGGTTCCGAATGGCCGGCGTCGCCACGAGGATCTCGAGCGCCGCCACCCGCCCCTGCCCGCTCGCCTTCGGCAGCAGCGCCTGACAGATGATGCCCTCCAGGACGAGCGAGAGCTGCGTGCGGATCTGCGCCTGCTGGTGCGCGGGGAAGGCGTCGATGACGCGGGTAATCGTTTGCGCCGCCGAGTTGGTGTGCAGCGTCGCCATCGTCAAATGGCCCGTTTCGGCCAGACGAAGCGCGGCCTCCATGGTCTCGAGGTCTCGCAAGTCGCCGACGAGCCCGACGTCCGGGTCTTCGCGCAGCGACGCGCGAAGCGCCACGGTGAAGCTCTGCGTGTCGGAGTGCAGCTCGCGCTGGTTGACCAGGCAGGTCTTGTGGTGATGGAGGTACTCGATCGGGTCCTCGATCGTCAGGATGTGGTGCGGCTTGGCCTGGTTGATCCGGTCGATCATGGCGGCCAGCGTCGTGGACTTGCCGCTGCCCGTCGGCCCGGTGACGAGCACGAGCCCGCGCGGACGGTCGGCCATCTCGGCGAGCACCGCCGGCAGGCCCAGTTCGTCGAGCGTGCGGATTTTCTCGGGGATCAACCGGAACACGGCGCCGACCGCGCCCTTCTGATTGAACACGTTGCAGCGGAATCGTCCGACGCCACGGAGGCCGAAGGCCAGATCGAGTTCCCAGCTCTCCTCGAACTTCTTCTTCTGGGCGTCGGTCAGGACGCTGTACGTCAGGCCCTTCAGCACGTCCGGCGTCAGTTCCGGCAGCTCGAGCTTGCGCAGTCGGCCGTCCACACGCACCTGCGGCGGCGAGCCGATGGACAGGTGCAGGTCCGAGCCTCCGAGATCGAGCGTGGCCTTGAGCAGGTCAGGTAGATTCATAAGTCCTACATCGTCTCCCGGACAACTTCATCGAGTGTGGTCACGCCGTCGGCGACCTTCAGCAGGCCGCTCCGCCGCAGCGTCACCATGCCTTCTTTGATCGCGAGGCTCCGCAGGTCGCTGACCGGTGAGCCAGCCACGACCAACTCGCGCAGCGCGTCGGTCATCTCCATGACCTCGAACAAGCCGACGCGGCCCTTGTAGCCGGTGCCGTTGCACCGTTCGCAGCCCTTGCCCTTGTTGGGCTTCACGGCGGCTGCCTCGGCGGCTGAGTACCCGCCTTCGAGGAGCAAGGCCAACGGGATCTCCGCCTTCACCTTGCACTTTTCGCAGATGCGGCGCACCAGACGCTGGGCGCAGATCAGGTTGAGGGAATTGGCCACCAGAAACGGCTCGATGCCCATGTTCACCAGCCGGTTGACGCTGCTCGGCGCGTCGTTGGTGTGGAGCGTCGAGAGCACCATGTGACCCGTGAGCGCCGCCTTGACGCCAATCGAGGCCGTCTCGGCATCTCGGATTTCGCCGATCAGAATCACGTTCGGGTCCTGGCGCAGGAACGAGCGCAGCGCGTTCGCGAACGTGAGACCGATGTTGTCGCGGACCTGGACCTGGTTGATGCCCTGGAAGTTGAACTCGACCGGATCCTCGGCGGTCATGATGTTGACGCCCGGCTGGTTGATCTGGGCGATGGACGAATAGAGCGTGTTGGTCTTGCCGCTCCCGGTCGGCCCGGTCACGAGCACCATGCCCCACGGCTTCCGGATGGCGGCCTCGAACTTCTTCAGCGCCTCCGGGTAGAAGCCCAGGAGCGCGAGGTCGAGCCGCAGGCCCTCCGGATCCAGCAACCGAAGCACGACTTTCTCGCCCCAGAGCGTCGGCATGCACGACATACGGAAGTCGATGTCGCGCGCGTGGCCGCGGTCGTTAAAGCGCGCCTTGATGCGCCCGTCCTGGGGCAGCCGCTTCTCGGAGATGTCGAGCTTCGCCATGATCTTCAGGCGCGACACGATCGCGTCCCGGAACTTCATCGGCGGCGCCATCACGGACTGCAGCACACCATCGACGCGGAACCGAACCCGCAGTTCCTTCTCGTACGGCTCGACGTGGATGTCGCTGGCGCCTCTCTGAATCGCCGACAGCATCAGCGCGTTCACGAGCTTGATGACGGGCGCTTCCCCGCCCTGCCGCGCCAGGGACGCCGCGTCGATCTCCTCGGCGGCATCGACAACCTCGAGGTCGTCCCCTTCCATGCCGAGTTCTTCGAGCGCCTTGTTCACCAGGTCGGCCGCCTTGGCCCCGTTCACCGAGGCCTGCGTCGCCGCTTTGCCGAAATACTGGCTGATCGCCTCGCGAATCGCGGTATCGGACGCCACGACGGGCTCCACGTGCAGGCCCGTGCGGAACTTGATGTCGTCCATCGCGAAGACGTTGGTCGGGTCCGTCATCGCCAGCGTGAGCGTCGTGCCGTTGCGGCTGACCGGGATGACGTTGTACTTGGTGGCCGTCTCGCCGGGAATCAGGCGCACGACGGTCGGGTCGAGGTCGAATTCCTTGAGGTTGATGGCCGGGACGCCGTACTGCCGGCTGAGCACCGACGTGATGTCGTCCTCGGTCAGGATGCCCAGCTTGACGAGACTGCTCCCCAGCCGGCCGCCATTCGAACGCTGATGGTTCAGCGCGTCCTGGAGCTGGGTCGGCGTGACGCGCTTTTCGCGCAAGAGCAGTTCGCCGAGACGGACGGCCATGACCTCCCTATTTCGCCCTGTGAGGCGATCAATTGACGAAGGCCAATCCTGAGACTGGCCGATGTCCAGAGCGTCTTCAATAGCAAAGGTGAGGCCAGCGTCCGCGATTTCGTTAAAGGGGCTTTTCGGCAAACCATGGCAATTTCTGCGATCTCGGGGCACGCAGGGGACCGCAGGTTTTGCAATCAGGTCTGTGCGATTACGACTTTGGTATCCGGCCCACCTGCATTGTCAGCGCCAAGCCGGAACCTCCGGGCGTCCGGATCGTAACTTTGTTCGCGGGCGGTACAATGGGAGGGTTTGACCCTTCCCGTTGGCCTTCCTGAGGTGCCGCCATGACCGCTGCCGCCGACGCCGCCCCTGCCGCTCCGTCCGAAATGGGCCTCTTCGCTCGCGCGATCGGGGTCATCACCGCCCCCAGGGCCACCTTCGAGCGGGTGGTAGCCAACCCCCGGCCGGTGGGCATCCTGTTCCTGGTCGCCTTCGTGATCTCACTCGCCGCCGGCCTGCCCCAGTTTTCCGAGAAGGCGCGCCTGGCGACCCTGGAGAACCAGGTTCAGCAGAACGAGCGCTTCACGGGGCGCGCGATGACCGAGCCGGAGTACGCCCGGGCCGAGAGCCTCTCCCACTACAACCCGTACTTCGCCGTCGCCGGCAGTTTCATCATGCTGCCGATCATCTCGCTCCTCTTCGCGGCGGTGTACTGGGTCGTGTTCAACACGGTCCTCGGCGGCGCGGCGTCGTTCAAGCAGGTCCTGACGATCGTCACGCATTCCCAGGTGGTGGGCGCCCTGGGGGCCGCCATCGGCGCGCCGATTCAGCTCATGCAGGACAAGATGACCACGGGCGGGCCGTTCAACCTCGGGGCGCTCGTTCCCGGGCTCGCCGAGGGCTCGCCGCTCGCGACGTTCCTCGGCTTCACGAGCGTCTTCACCATCTGGGGACTCATCGTCACGGGCATCGGCCTGGCGGTGCTGTACAAGCGCAAGAGCCTGAACATCTCCATCGGCCTCATCGTGGCGTATGTGGCAGTGGCGTACACCCTGACGTCGGTGCTCAGCTCCATGTTTGGCGGGCAAGCGCGGTAGGACTCGAAAGGTAGCGAATGACGCGGAAGAAGAAGATCATCATCGGCGTGCTCGTCGTGCTGGCCCTCGTGGCGCTGGCGTGGGCCAATCTCGGCCTCAACCGGCAGACCGGCACGGCCGTGACGGTGGAGAAGATCGAAGGGCGGGATCTCGAGGCGATCGTCTCGGCCAGCGGCAAGGTCCAGCCGAAGCGCTCGGTCAACATCAGCGCCGAGACGATGGGCAAGGTGGTGAACGTCTCGGTCAACGAAGGCGACCTGGTCACGAAAGGCCAGATGCTCCTCGAGATCGATCCCAAGAATCTCGAGACGCGAGTCCAGAACAGCGAAGCCAGCCTGGCGTCCGCCCGGTCGCAGCTGGAACAGACGAAGGCGCAAATCGACAATACGCGGGTGGCGCTCCGTGAAGCGCAGGACGCTTTGAAGCGCGCTGATGACCTCTTGAAGGCCGGGCTGCTGCCGCGCGACCAGTACGAACGGGCGCAGAACGAAGTCCAGCGCCAGCTGACGAACATCCAGGTGAGCGATCAGTC
>JANOGJ010000449.1:0-2038 GCA_031405995.1 Acidobacteriota bacterium | reverse complement strand
CCGAAGCGCGCGGGCACGAGCCGCGTTACAACGCGATCCGAGAACACCCACGCCGACCAGAGGTGCGGCACCGCGTCGTACACGCGCGCGATGCGCGAGAGACCCCCGCCGAGCACGATGACGTCGGGATCGAGCAGGTTGATCACCGTCGCCAGCGACTTGGCCAGCCGGCGCTCCCACGCGTCCACCGAGTCGCGCGCGACCGGATCGCCGCCGGCGGCGCGCGCGACGACCACTTCGCCCGGCACCGCCACCCCACCGCGATCCACGAAGTCGGCGGCAAGACCCGGGCCCGACAGAAACGTCTCGAGACAGCCGTGACGGCCGCAGTAGCACGGCCGGCCCGGCCGTTCGTCGTCGTCGGGCCACGGCAGCGGGTTGTGCCCCCACTCGCCGGCGATCGCGTTGGCGCCCGTCACGACGCCTCCGCCGACGGCCAGACCGCCGCCCACGCCCGTGCCGAGGATCACGCCGAAGACGAGCGGCGCGCCGGCGGCCGCGCCATCCGTCGCCTCCGACACCGCCAGGCAGTTCGCGTCGTTCGCGAGCCGAACCGGACGGCCCAGATGTCGCTCGAGGTCCGCGTGAAACGCGCGGCCGTTCAGCCAGGTCGAGTTGGCGTTCTTGACGAGCCCGGTGGCCGGCGAGATGGCGCCCGGCATGCCCACGCCGACGGTGCACGCGCACCCGGCGGCGGTCTCCCCTTCGGCCACGAGCGCCGCAATGGCCGCGAGCGTCGCGTCGTAGTCGCCTCGCGGCGTCGGCACCCGCGCGTCCCACACGGCGCGGCCGTCGTCGCCCAGGACCACGCCGGCGATCTTCGTGCCGCCGAGATCGATGCCGATGCGCAAGGGAGTGCTCAGTGGCCCAGTGTGATCCCGAGCTCTTTCAACTGCTTCTCGTCTACGGTCGACGGCGCACCGGCCATGAGGTCAGTCGCTTGCGCCGTCTTCGGGAACGCCATCACTTCGCGAATCGACGGCTCGCCGCAGATGATCGCGACGATCCGATCCAGGCCGAATGCGATGCCGCCGTGCGGCGGCGTCCCGTATTCCAGCGCGTCCAGGAAAAACCCGAAGCGCGCCTTCGCGTCCTCGTCGGAAATGCCCAGCAGTCCGAAGACCTGGCGTTGGACGTCCGCGCGGTGGATGCGAATGCTGCCGCCCGCGATCTCCGATCCGTTGAGCGCCAGGTCGTACGCGCGCGCGCGAACGGCCTTCGGATCCGAAGCGAGCAGGGCCGCGTCCTCAGGTCGAGGCGCCGTGAACGGATGGTGCATCGAGTCCCACCGCTGGTCGCCGGCGTTCCACTCGAAGAGGGGAAAGTCCGTGACCCAGACGAAACGGAAGTCGGTCGGCGAGAGCAGGTTCTCCCGCCTGGCCACGACGAGGCGGAGATGGCCGAGCGCCCGCGCGACCACGGCGGGGTCCCCCGCCGCGATGAGCAACAAATCGCCCTCGGCGCCGCCTGCCGCGTCGAACGCCGCCCGAAGCGGCGCTTCGCCCGCCACCTTGAGCGCCGAGCTCTGCAGGACGCCCTGCGCGAGCCTGACCCAGACGAGACCACTCGCGCCTTGCTGTCGAACCTGCTCGGTCAGGCCGTCGAGATCCTTGCGCGAGTACCCGGCGCCGCCGCGCACGACGAAGCCCCGCACCGCGCCTCCGCCCGCCACGGCGTCGCGGAAGACCGAGAACGGAGACTCGACAAACGGCGCGCGCAGGTCGGCTATCGGCATGCCCGGCCGCAGGTCCGGCTTGTCCGACCCGTAGGTCGTCATCGCGTCGGTGTAGGACATGCGCGGAAACGGCGTCGCCACGACGTGCCCGGCGGCGCCGAACATCGCCACGATCGCGCCTTCGACGACGCCCTGCACGAGGTCCTCACTGGCAAAGGACATCTCGACGTCGATCTGCGTGAACTCCGGCTGTCGGTCACAAGGCCCCGTACAGAATCCGTTCCACTTCGGCGGCGCTGCGGGCCGTCCGACAGGCGGCCGCCGTCTCCGCGAGATGGTCCGTCCGCAGGTGCCGCAGCGTCA
>JANOGJ010000057.1:0-2893 GCA_031405995.1 Acidobacteriota bacterium | reverse complement strand
GTCGATGTCCGCCGCCAATCGCGCGAGCGACGCCGCCGACACGATCCCGGCCTTCACCTTGGATTTGTAGCCCTCGTCATGCGTCGGGAACTGTGTGAACAGCAGGTCCGCGATGACGAACCCGAGGACGGCGTCGCCCAGGAACTCCATCGACTCGTTGTCGATGACGCCGCCCGAGGCGTCCTCGTGCGCCCGCGACCGGTGCGTCAGGGCGTGCTCGAGCAGGCCCAGATCGCGGAACTCATATCCAATCCTGGCTTCGAGAGGCCCGAGCGTCTCGCTCAGACGCCGCACTTCGCCGGCCGCGGCCTCGTCGAGGTGCGCGGCGATCAGTCCGCGCGCGCGGTGCGCCGCCTGGGCGTGCACGGCGATCTTGAACTCCGGGTGCCCGAGCCGAATCGGAAACACCGACGGCGACAGCGCCGACGCGACGATCGCCTCGAGGCCGTGCGCGTCGAGCAGGCCGCGGACGACCGTGGCCTCGATCGACGAGGCGGTCCTGAACACCTCCTCGAGTTGGGGCTCCGGGTCGTGGTCTCGCGTCATCGACGGCCTCAGGCGGCGGGCGCGACGGGCGCCATCTTCAACACGATCATGGTCATGTCATCGTGGGGCTCGGCGTCGCCGACGAACGCCCGCACTTCTCGCAGCACCCGCTCGCGGATGCCGGCCGCGTCGAGCGTGTGGTGGCTGGCCACGACGTCGGCGAGCGCCGTGTCGCCGAACAGGTCGCCCGCCCGATTCATCGCTTCCGTGATGCCGTCCGTGTACAGCACGATGACGTCGCCGGCCCGAATGGGCCGCGTGTGCTCCTCGAGCATCTGCTCGAAGCGCTCGCTGGCGCCGGGGATACGCAGGCCGAGCACCATGCCCTGCGGGATGACGACCTCGCTCGCGCCCGCGGACACGACGATGAGCGGCGTATGCCCCGCCCGCGCGCACGTGAGGGTGCCGGCCTCGAGATCGATCACGGCGTAGATCATGGTCACAAAACTGCGATTGTCCAGATGCGCGGCGAGGAGCCGGTTGACGGTGACCAGCAGCCGCCGTGGCGACCGTTCCGTGTGGCTGAGCGCGAGCATTAAGCCCTTCAGTTCCGCCATGTAGAGCGCGGCCGAGGTGCCTTTCCCGGACACGTCGGCCACGAGGACACCGAGTTGCCGGGGGCCCAGCTCGAAAAAATCGTAGTAGTCGCCGCCCACTTCGCGCGCCGGCTCGCAGAGATCCGCGATGCTGAGGCCGGCGTACCGGGGCGGCTCGACCGGCAGCAGGGACTTCTGGATGTCCCGCGCGATGCGCAGCTCATCATCGAGCCGCTGTTTCTCGCGCTGCACGTGCAGCAGGTGTTCGATGCTGGCGCTCATCCGGTTGAACGACGCCGCCAGGTCGCCGAGCTGATCGCGCGAGTCGATCCGGATACGGTGCGCGAAGTCGCCCTGACGGACGCGCTCGGTGCCCTCGAACAGCTCGTGCACCGCGGAGGTGATGGAGCGCGCGAGCCACGCGCCGAACACGAGCGCCGAGACCTGGACGATGAGAAAGAGGACGCCGAGCAGGACGAGGAAGCCGAGGAAGATATCGCCCACCGGGTTCGCGAACTGACCCGACTGCGCGGCCGCAATGCGGCCGTACAGGCTGCTCAACGGCGCGTCCAAGCTGATGGAGATTCGGTCCGACCGGCCGGTCGCCCAGTTCGTGCAGTCCATGAACGCCACGGTGCGCGTGAACAGCGCGGCGCCTCGTCTCGCGGGGACCGGTGTCGTGGCCGGGACCTCGGGCACGCCACACGTGACGGGCGCCGAAATAGCGCCCATCCGCGTTTTGGTCCGGTCGTCGAGCGAGGCGACGAGGTCGGTATCCACGGGCAGGTCCGCGATGACCAGCGCGCGCCGATCGGCGGTCGGGATCGCCGCGCGCACGATGAGCGTCCGGTCCTCGGGCTGGCCGGGCGCGGCGACGACGAGCACGCCCCGGAATCCGATGGCCGCGCCGGCGATCCAGTCCGGCGCCGCGAGCGGCGGCGTGAGGTGACGCCACGGCCCGGCGATCGGCGCGGTCGTCGGGCCGGTCGTGCCCGGCCACGGCACCACGGCGAGCGACAGCATCGGGTAGTGCGAGGCCCGGTTCAGGTGCACCCGGGCCAGCACCGCCGCGGCGTCGGCCGGCGCGCGGCTGAGCTCGCCCGCGATCGCCTCCCCGAGCTGACCGACGTCGTCGAGCACGTCGTCGAAGCCCTCCCGGAAGACGAAGGCGGCGATGTTCGTGTAGAGCACGACGCCGCCCGCCAGCGCGAACAGGCCGACCAGCAGCACGGGCACGAAGCCGAGGAAGACGTAGGACAGGATCAGCTTGCGGCGCACCCGCCAGAGCAACCAGCGCCGGTTGCGCACGATGCCGACGACCGCCAGCCAGACGAGCGCGACGAGGAACGCGAGTGAGGCGACTTTGCGAAAGAGCTCGACCAGCTCGGGCAGGTCAACGAAGAGGCGGACGATCAGCAGAATCGCGAGCAGCGCCCCTGAGAGGAGGAGGAGGCGGCCGGGAAGCGTGCGGAGGGATTCGTACGGAGGGGGCGGCTGCGGTGCGAGGTCGGCCTCCGTCACGGGCGTCTGCAAATTGCAAAACGCATAATAACAGACTATCGTAGGCGCTCGCGGCCGCATGAAACTTCCCGACAACCCCCGCTTCGCCACCGTCTGCATCCACGCCGGCCAGGAACCCGACGCCGCCACCGGCGCGATCATCACGCCGATCTACCAGACGTCCACCTACGTGCAGGAGGAGGTCGGCAAGCACAAGGGCTACGAATACGCGCGGACCCAGAACCCGACGCGGAGCGCGCTCGAAGCCAACCTGGCCGCGATCGAGGGCGGCCGGGCCGCGTTTGCGTTCG
>JANOGJ010000426.1:0-18090 GCA_031405995.1 Acidobacteriota bacterium | reverse complement strand
GAACCGACATCTAAGGCAGGGCCTTCTTTCGAGCGAATCCAGCCGACGATTTCCCGCACTAACTCCGGGAATCCACCCCCCCCGCGCACATGCACATCAAAGGTGCACCGGAAATGAATGCTGTCAGGCATGGCACTCCGTCAGCTGGCGGCTGCGATCAGCCAAGCCTCACCAATGGGGAACAGGCTGGATTCTACTGACGAGGTGGGTTGGGTCCAAGCGGTTTCGAGGTGTGCCCTAATTTGGGCCTACGCGTGGTCACAAATGGTCAGGAACGGTAACACTCGCTGATTGTCGGAGGTCATTGCGTTCTGAACTGAAATATCACTCCATACGACTCAGTCACCACCCGTGCCTTGGTCCCTTCCGCAACTACGAACCAGGAGGTCGCAGGTTCGAGTCCTGCAGGGCGCGCCAAATATTAGCCCGGGGGGTTCGTCCCCCGAACCCCTTACAGCCAGTTCGCGGGGCCTGAGTCCCTGAGAGGTATATGAGTCCACGTTGGGGATTGGCCGTGGTGGCCGCCGTGTTCGCGGGGGCCTCGGTCGTGACCGGCCTCGGGGCCGAGCCGCAGCGGGCCCGCCAGGGCGCGCCCCCGCGTGATGTGGCCGTGCCACGCCGTCCGGCCGCGCCGGTCGCGCCAAAGCTGCGGCTCACGGCCGAGCGGGCGCAGGCGTTCGTGGACGCGGCGATGCGCCGCCTCGATTACCTGCCGGGCGAAGTCATCGTGAAGTTCCGGCCGTTCGTGTCGGCGTCGCGTCAGCAGCGCGCGCTGAACGCGCTCCGCGGCCGGCCCGACGTCCGCGACCTCGAGTGGCACGGCTCGATTGCGGTCGCGCGCGACCGCACGCAGCCGAACGCCCACATCCTCGCGCAGCAGCTGTCCGAGCAGCCGGAGGTGGCGTACGCGGAGCCCAACTACATCGGGCGGGTCGAGCCGCGGTCGGCCGATCGCCTCCTGCCGATTGAGGGCGCCTCAGGCTCGCTGCCTCGCCCCGCCGGCGCGCCGAACGACGTGGACTACGCCGCGTACCAGTGGAACTTCTCATTGCTGAACATGCCGGCCGCGTGGGACATCCAGCCGGGCGCCAGGCCGGACATCATCGTCGCGGTCGTGGACACGGGCATCACGGCCGCGGCCGGGTCGCAGACGTTCAGGATCTGGACGGGCAGCGGCTTCGAGGACGTGTCGATGTCGTTTACGGTGAACGGCGATCTGCCGGCCAGCCGGCTCGTGGCCGCCCGCGACTTCTCGTTTCTCGATCCGGGCGGGCCGGTCCTCGACATGGACGGGCACGGCACGCACGTCAGCGGCACGATCGGCGAGAGCACGAACAACACGGCGCTGCTGGCCGGCATGGCCTACAACGCCCGCATCATGCCGATCAAGGTGTGCAACGGCTACTGGGAGATCATGATCGCCCGGGCGCAGAGCGGCATCACCGGATTCGCGCCGGGCAACGTGGGCGGCTGTTTGTACTCCGACATGGCGGAGGGGATTTACTACGCGGCCAACAACGGCGCGAAGGTGATGAACATCAGCATCGGCGGGCCGGGGTCCTCGACGGCGCTGCGGGACGCGCTGAGCTACGCAGTGTCGCAGGGCGTCTTTGTGTCGATTTCCATGGGCAACGACTACCTGACCACGAACGAGGTCAGCTATCCGGCGCGGTACGGCCAGGACATCGAGGGCGTGATGGCCGTCGGCGCGGTCGGCAAGACGTTGAGCCGCGCCTACTACTCCAGCACCGGACCGCACTGCGAGATCGCGGCGCCCGGCGGCGATGGCCTCGTCGGCGGCGGGGCGGACGCCGGGTTCGTGTGGCAGAGCACGCTGTTCACACCCGATCAGTTCCCGTCGATGATCCGCCCCCGGTTCGATCGCTATCAAAAAGTCGGCTATCAGGGCACGTCGATGGCCGCGCCGCACGTGGCGGGGTTGGCGGCGCTCCTCGCGGCGCAGAGCCCCAGCATCTCGGCCGCGAACATCGAGCGGATCATTCGCGCGACGGCTCAGGACCTGGGCGCCCCGGGCAAGGACGACTCGTTCGGGCACGGTCTCATCCAGCCGAGAACGGCGCTCTTCGGCCACGGCATTCGAAGGTAGGACGAGTGATGCGCCGCCTGATCGGAGGGTTCGTGCTGGCGGGGTGCGTCGCCGCGCCGGCGTGGGCGCAGGATCGGGTGGAGACGCCCGTGTTCCGCGCCTACGTGCAGTTCGATCGCGTGGGGATGTCGGCGTCGCAGTCGTTCGAAGCCGTGCTCGGCAAATCCAGTTTCATGGCCGTCGGCGGCGGCATCGATGTGATCGATGTCTGGCGCAGGGTCTTCGCGCGGGTGGCGCTCTCGAGAATGGGCGGGGACGGCTTCCGGGCGTTCGTGGCCAACGGCGAGGTCGTGTCCCTCAACGTGCCGATCGAGGTGCGCATGACGGCGATTGAGGTCGCGGGAGGCTGGCGCTTCGTCCTCCGCACCCTGCCGAAGTACACGTTCTACGGCGGCGCGGGGCTCCTGCGCTTTGGCTACTCGGAGAAGTCGGAGTTCGCGGCGGGCGAGGACAACTCGGGCGGGTTTCTCGGGCAGGTGATTTTCGGCGGCGTCGAGGTGCCGGTCTGGAAGCGGGTGGTCGCCGGCGTCGAGGCGCAGTATCGCAGCGTGCCCAACGCGATCGGCGACGAAGCCGTTTCGGCGGCGTTCCAGGAGACCAACCTGGGCGGCGCCGTGCTGCGCGTGGTCATCGGGATTCGGAAGTAGAATTTGAAATGCACGAGCGGTTCATGCGCGAGGCGCTCACCGAGGCCGACCTCGCGGCCCGCGCCGGCGAGGTGCCGGTCGGGGCCGTCGTGGTGATCGACGGCGAGGCGGTCGGGCAGGGGCACAATCAGCCGGTGGGCGCGCACGATCCGACGGCGCACGCGGAGATTGTCGCGATGCGGGCGGCGGCGCGGCGGATCGGCAACTATCGGCTCACGGGCGCGACGCTCTACGTCACGATCGAGCCGTGCCTCATGTGCGTGGGCGCCATGGTGCACGCGCGGATTGGGACGCTGGTCTTCGGCGCGAGCGAGCCCAAGGCGGGCGCGGTCGAGTCCACGCAGCGCGCCCACGAGCATCCCGCGCTCAACCACCGGATGACCGTCGTGGCGGGGGTGTTGGCGACGGAGTGTCGGGACGCGATGAAAAGATTCTTCGCGGAGAGAAGACAGGAGTTAACTTAGAACTCAGAACGTAGAACTCAGAACGTCGGGTTCACGGTTCAGGGTTCACGGTTCCAGGATCACCTCAACGGAGAGGTACCGAAGTGGTCGTAACGGGACCGCCTCGAAAGCGGTTTGTCGGGTAACCGGCACGTGGGTTCGAATCCCACCCTCTCCGCCATTCACACTTCCGCCGTCACGGCTCAGTGCGCCTATTTAGCTGAACGCGCGTTGAGATCGAAACCTGACAGCCCCACGCGCCAGCTGCCCGGCTAGGAGTCAACTTCGTCGTGGACGGTCAGAACGCGCCGACCAACTCGACCGTGACGGTCGCTCGCTTGTTCTGTTTGCGCCGCGGTCGCACCTGGATGTGGATGTCCATATCGAGCGCATTCAGGAAACGCTCGAGCCGCTCCTGACTGAATCGCGCCAACTTCCCTCGCATCAGATCGGACATGTCCGGCGGGGCGATGCCGAGGGCGTTCGCGGCGCGCCGCTGCGTCCAATTCTTTGCCTGGACGATGGTGCGGATCACCCGCGCGAGCTCCGCCTTCGCGAGTCGCTCCGCAGGATGGGGCAGCCCCAAGTCCTTGAAGACGTTGCCGCTGCCCGATTGAATCCCGATGCGTGCCTCGCCCTTCGCGCGCTTGATCTGGGTCGCCATTAGTGTCGCCCCTTCCGTAGTGGTCGTCGTGATGTTGCTTCGCCGCTTTGGGCACGCGGACACGCCTGAGGGTCTTGTCAATCTGCTCCGGACCGGTCGTCGCAGGAGGCCCGCCCGGTGGTCCCCGTGGCCGACAGTGTCGTGTGGGTTGACGGATACACGGTATCCGTATATCGTGATGCCATGATCCAGTCGTTCGCGGACGCCGCGACCGCGGACCTATGGGAAGAGCGAAACAGCAAGGCCGCGCGGCGTGTGCCCCGCGACATCTGGCCGACGGTGCATCGGAAGTTGACGATGCTTGACGGCGCGCAGCGTCTGGACGACTTGGCGGCCGTTCCCGGCAATCGCCTGGAGGCGCTGGCTGGGGACCGGAAGGGGCAGCACAGCATTCGCGTGAACCAGCAGTACCGGATTACGTTCCGGTGGGAGGGGCATGATGCGCACGACGTCTGTTGCGAGGACTACCACTGAGAGCATCCCGCGTGATGCCGCGAGCGTGGGGCCGGCAGTGCACCCCGGCGAGATCCTCCTCGAGGAGTTTCTGAAGCCGCTCGAGATGACGCAGGCCGCCGCGGCGCAGACGCTGGGGATGTCGACCGTGCGCCTCAACGAGCTCGTGCGGGGCAAGCGAGGGGTGACCGCCGACACGGCGCTGCGGCTCGCGCAGCTCTTCAAGACGACGCCACAGTTCTGGATGCACATGCAGGCCAACTTCGACCTGAAGGCGGCCATCGTTCGCCGGCGCGCGCTGAAGCTGGCCAAGAAGCCGTAGGTGATTGCGGATGACCGCCGCGGCCCCGAGGGCGTCAGCGTGCAATGGCGTGCAAGGCGCCACGGCATCGCTGGCATTCCCGGGATTCACGGCAACGTGGACTCTGTAACTTACAGAATCCAAAGGCGCTGATCGGGTTCGAATCCCACCCTCTCCGCCAACCTTCGATCGTGTGTTCTCAGTAACGTAGCCAGTGGCCACGTGGGCGCCGGTGCCCCGTTTTCGTCAGGGCGTAGACCTTCACCGGCCGCCCGCTCTCGGACGCCTTCCATTTCGAGGTAATCCAGCCGGTCTGTTCCAGCGCGGTGTTGCGCAGGCTTGAACATTACATAATACTCGTGTAGTGTGTAGGCAACGCCGTGATTCAATCGTTCGCGGATGAGACGACGATCGACCTGTTTCGTGATCGGAACACACGCGCGGCTCGACGGATTCCGCGCGAATTATGGCGAATGGTCCAGCGCAGGCTGAAGCTGCTCGATGCCGCCGCGCGGATCGAGGACCTGCGGATCCCGTCCGGTCACCGGCTCGAACGGCTCAAGGGGCAGCACGCGGGCCGATACAGCATTCGCGTGAACGATCAGTATCGCGTCACGTTCAGATGGGAGGGCGGTAATGCCTACGAAGTCCGCGTCGAAGACTATCACTAGGGATCCGGCCTGGATTGGCCCGGCGATTCCGCCGGGTGAGATCCTGCTCGAGGAATACTTGAAGCCACTTGGCATCGGCCAGGTCGAGGCGGCTCGTCGTCTCGACATTTCGCTCAACCGGCTTAACGAGATCGTGCTGGGGAAGCGCGGCATCACCGCAGACACCGCGCTTCGCCTGTCGCGGTTGTTGAAGACGTCCGCGCAGTTGTGGATGCGCCTCCAAGCTGATTGGGATCTCCATCAAGCGATTCAACGCGCGGCGCGGAAGGCGTCGTAAGATCGCCCCGCACGTGCCATGGCGTGCAAGGCGCCACGGCAGTCTGACTCACTCAGTTTCTTTTTGACATCCATCGCCGTCTCTTGAGCACCACTCTGTCGAGCCAGGAGATCGGCCAGCGGGGCTGAGGCGTGAGCCTGCGGGCTGATTCCTTCGTGGCTGGCGCCCCATCCAGGAGCAGCGCGTCCGGCTGTTTGTAGGTGCCGAACACCATGTCCGCGAGCGGGATGCCGAAGAATCCGGCCACGTTCAGGTTGCATTTGTAGTTCGCGTGATGGGCTTGATGGAATCCGTACGCTGTGCGCCACACTTTGCCGAATGTCCGGAGGTGTAGCTGTCGCTTCCACCAGGCGTCGTACGACTTGTGATGCACGACGTGGATCGTTTCGTACAAGAAAAGGGCGATGGCAATGGCGGTGTACCCGCCAATGAGAATCGGCAGTCTTGGGAATGAGAAGGCGATGGGCGCAAAGAACGGCGTGAAGGAAGCAAAGGTCGGGATCAGCGCCCAGGGCGGGAACGTGGCTTGATCGTCGTGCTCGACGTCGTTGATCGGATACGCGCTGCGTACGGTGTTGGCCGCATCGTCAAAGCCGATCGACGTCAGCTTGTGGTGCGCGAGGTGGCTCGTGCAGAGGGTGCGGAGGAACCGCACGGTCTCGATATGGAGCAAATAGCGGTGGAAGAAATACTCGCCAAAGCAGACGACCAGATTGCAAACAAGGCACGTGAGGACGATCGCCCAGATGCCCGATGACAGGTGTTGGTCCCAGGTCGATCGGAAGAAGTACCGCACACCCGCCAGGAGCGCGACCAGTTGCAGGGCGATGAAGACCGCGAACAACAGGGGCGCGGCCGGGTTTGTGGTCCGGCTCTCGTAGGATAGGAAGTTCAGGGTCGAGAGTCTCATGCGTTAGGAATCTGCGAACGTCCGCCGCACCGCGCCGGTAATGCTTGATTCCACACGGGACATCGTATCCACTTGTCAGCAGCTATGCCGACGAAGTCCGCGCTTCTGCCCGCATGAGGCTGCGCGCCGGCCTGTCCCCTGTCGCCGTCGCCCTCGCCCTGCTCCTGGCGGCGACCGCGGTCCGTACCCAGGGCCAAGGCCCGTTCCCGCCCCGATTGGAGGCGTACTTCTCCAAGGTACTGAAGCTCACCGCCGCGGAGCGCAAGGTCCTTCTCGGCGGGGCACCGCTGGCCAGGAACCTCGAGGCCGACCCGACCAGGGAAGTGGCGGTGTTCGGCGCGATTTGGATCGGCGCGCCCATCGCGAAGTACCTCGCCGCGCTGCAGGACATCGAGAGGTTCGAGACCGGCGCGGGATTCCGCGCGACCAGGAAAGTCGGCGAGCCCGCCCGCCTTCAGGACTTCGCCGCCCTCGTGCTGCCCGACGACGACATGCGGGATTTGAGGTCGTGCAGGGTGGGCGACTGCGAACTGAAGGTCAGCGCGGAGGCGCTGGCCCGCATCCGACAGGACGTGGACTGGTCCCGGCCGGACGCGAAGGCCCAGCTCGAGCGGCTGGTCCGCGCGCTGGCGGTGGACTACGTGAACGCCTACCGGGAGGGCGGCAACAGCCGCCTTGCCGTCTATCGCGATCAGAGCCACCCGACGTTCGTCGCCAACGAGTTTCGCGAGTTGGTGAATGGCATGCCCGAACTGGGCGAGTTCATTCCCGACATGCGGCGCTACCTGCTCGAGTACCCGAGACCGACCGGGCGCCCGACCACGTCGTTCATCTACTGGCAGGAGGCCGAGTTCGGGCTCAAGCCGACGATCCGCCTCAACCATGTCGCCATTCAGGAAGGCACGGACGCGACCATCGTCGCGTCCAAGCAGCTGTACTCGAGCCACTACTTCTGGACCGCGCTCGAAGTGCGCGCGCTGGTGCCGGACGCGTCGCGCGGCGCCGGCTTCTGGTTCGTGAACGTCAATCGCAGCCGGTCCGACGGCCTCACCGGCTTCGTCGGACGGATCATCCGGGGGAAAGTGCGCGAGGGCGCTCGCAAGGGGATCGAATCCGCGCTCACGGCGACCAAGAGAAAACTGGAGGCGCGGTAGGGGAGGGCCGTGCCCTCTCCTACGGCGTGATGTCCGGTCGGTACTCGCCGATGAACGTCATGATCAGCGACGCCTCCACCATGTCCCTGGCGCGGAAGCGGATCGAGTGCGAGTCCGTGCGCTCGAACATCGGCAAGTACGCGAGCACTTCGGCCGGCAGGTAGTTCTTGAACGTGACGTCCACCGTGACAGGGCCCGTGACGCGCAGGGGCTTGAAGTCCTGCCGGCGCTCGAGCGCGGCCCGGACGCGCTGCCGGATGAGGTCGACCGCGGCCTGCGGCGTGAGCGTCAGCGCCGAGTGAAATCCCAGGCTGCGCTTCGTCTCCGCCGCCTCGATGTTGCCGACGGCTTTCCGCACTTCCGCGATCGCCGCGTCATCGCCCGACATCATCACCACCGGGACGCCGAAGTGGCCGGCGATCGCCGCATTCCAGGATCCTTCGGTGACGTTCGTGCCGTTGAGCGCCACGCGCGTGAGGTTGGCGCTCGAGAACGTATGTGCGCGGACGCCGGCCGGGTTGTTGGTGCCGGCGTGATAGCCGATGAAGATCGCCGCGTCCACGCCGTCATCGACGCCGGCGACCATGCCGAGGCGGCGCGGCCAGGAGCGGATGACCCGGACGTCGGCCGGAAACTGGTCGATGAGCAGGTTCTGGCCGTTGCCGTGGGCGTCGGCCACGACGATGTCGGTGGCGCCGGCCGCTTTGGCGGCTTCGACGGCGGCCAGCGCCTCGCGGGTCATGAACTCCCGGAAGCGCGCGTATTCGAAGCCGGTAGGACCGAGTTGCTCGGCGGTGACGGCGCCGGCCACGCCTTCCATGTCGACGGAAATCAGGACTTTCAGCCTTCGCGTCTGGCCCTGGTCGCCCGTCGCGACGGCCGTCCAGGCGAACGCGAGCAACACCGCGGCAGCAGACAAGGCTCTGTTCTGAGACATGGGCGGATTATAGGGCGAGGTCGCCGCGGTCGCGCTAGTAGCCGGCGAACTCCTCGGTCCGAATGTCGCCCTCGGCGACGCGCGCCGAAGCCAGCATGTCGCGCATCGCCTTCACCATCGCCGGCGGCCCGGCCACGTAGTAGGTCACGCCCAACATCGAGAGTCGCCGCCTGACCATGTCGCGGTCGATCAACTTGATCTCGCCATGCCACGGGCGGCGCGACTTGGCCATCTCGGTCATCGTCGGCACGACGTGCAGCGCCGGCGTCGTGTCCGCGATTTGCTGAAGCTCGTCGAGGAAGGGCGCGTCCTCCGGCCGGGTGTTGGAGTAGAAGAGCCACATCGGGAGCGGCAGCTTCCGGGCCACCGCGTCGCGAATCATGCTGCGGAAGGGCGTGATGCCGATGCCACCCGTGAGAAACACGGCCGGGACGCCCGTGTCCTGGTGCAGCGTGAACGATCCCTCCGGTCCCGTCGCCTGCACCTTCGTGCCGAGCGGCGCGGACGCCAGGACGCGCTTGAACGCCGTGTCGCGCAGACGCGTGGCGATGACGATGGCGTCGTCCTGCGGCGCGCTCGCGATGGTAAACGTCCGGGTGTTGCCCTCGGCGTCCGTCTCCGGCGGGTCGACGAGCGTCAGGTCGAGCGCCTGGCCCGCGATGAATTGGAAGTTCGCGGGCTTGGCAAAATGGAACGCCATCGTGCGATCGGCGATGGGTTCACGTTGTCTGAGGGTCAGGATCCTGGGCGTCATCGTGTTGGGGAACTCCACGACTGAGGCGTGGCGCCTCAGTCGTGCGCCGCTCGCTTCAGCGTTTGATCGGCACGCGCACGTCGACGGCCTCTTCGAGCGCGACCACCATCCCGGTGCCGCGTGGGAGGCGGACCTCGCGGCCCGACGTCGTGAGGACGACGGCCGTGCCGGCGCCCCCGCCGATGATAGCGCCAATGCCCGCACCCTTCTTGCCGCCGAGGATCGCGCCCAGGATCGCGCCGCCCGCGGCCGGAATCCCGATCTTCTTGGCGTCGTCGCCCTTGGTGGCGGGCGCGGTGTGCTGCAAACGCGCCACGAGGGGGTACGTCTCGTCACGGCCGGCGACCGACACCGACGTGAACCGCAGTCCGACACTCGCGCGTCCGCGTACCTTGTCGGACGTGTCGGCCGTCGTCACCGTGCCGATGAGGACGCTGCCCGCGGGCAGAATCTCCACGCCGTCCACGCGCACGGCTTCCGTGAGGGTGGCGGTGACGGGGTCATTGACCCTGCTCGTATCCGATCCGACGGCGGCGTCCAGCCGGGCGGTCAGCTCCGTCCCGTCCGGGACGGTGAATTCGCGGAATTTGGCCGTCGCGGTCAGCTTCGGCGGCGCCGTGTCGCTGACGAGCTCGACGCCGGTGATCTGATCGCGAGGGATGGACCGCGTGGCGGATCCCACGGCCAGCCGCACCGTGGAATCGTCACGCCAGGTGAGTGTGCCTTGCACCACGCCGCCGTCCTGCCGCGTCACTTCGATGCGCGCGCCGATCGGCACTTGCTCGAGGTCCAGGCGGCCGGAGCATCCCGCGCCGGCGCCGATGAGCAGAAGACAGGCGAGCGCGCGACGGAGTCCGGTCATGGCCTCTTGCCTGACTGATTGAACGGCGCGAACTTCTGCAGGATGTCCACGAGCGACCGGCCGGAGGCTGGAACCTTCACGGAGGTGCCGGTGACGATTTCACGTGCGCTGATCCGGCGCCCGTACACCTGTTCCGTAGCGTCGTCATCGGGCCGCAGCGACGTGCCCTCGAGCGAGATGCCGGCGAAGAGGCCGCGCGACCGCGAGTAGCTGAGGATCTCCGCGCGCAAGGACGCGTCCGTCGAGGCTTCGATGTGGCGGCCCTTGGGCCCGGCCGCCGCCGAGGCTTCGGCGCCGAGCTTGACCTTGCTGTTGAGGAGCGCGTCGACGCCGCGCTTGTTCATGACCATCAGGACGACGTCGGTCGATTCCGCGCCGAGCTGCAGGCCGAAGCTGCCGCCTTCAATGGCGAACATCGCCGGCGCGCCCCACGCGCCGTTGAAGGCCGTGCCGGTTCGACACACCATCGCGCCGCGGCCGTAGCTGCCGCCGACGCCCATGGCGATCTTCGTCATGGACGGAATGACGACGACGCATTCGGCCTTGTCGAGGACTTCCTGGGGCACGTTGTCGGGAACGTTCAGGATCTCGCTCATCACGACGGCGCACGCGGCGAGGCGCTCCTGCTCTTTGTTCTGATCTTTGTTCTGGGCGCCGACGGTCGCGACGGCGAGGGCGCCGCAGACGGCCAGGCTGAGATAACGACGGTACATAGGTGGACCTCTATCAGTAACGAGTGGCGAAACGCGGCCGGACGATCCGGGGCCCTTAGCCCCGCATCGGATTGCGGCCCTGAATGACCCGGAGCAGCACGACGACAACGGCCACTACCAGGAGAATGTGGATGAGGCCGCCAGCGGTGTAGGCGGTCGCGAACCCGAGGAGCCACAAGGCGAGGAGGACGATGACGAGCGTGGTAAGCATGGTGATCTCCCTTCGATCGTCAGCCAGCGTAGCGCCGCCCCGGCAGGGCGTCTGTACTCTTCGGAACACGTGTCTGGCCGGGCGCCGTGCCATGCTCAGCGCATGTCACTCAAGCCCATTGCCCTCGCTGGTGTGGTTCTGATCGTCCTCGGCCTCGGGGCCCTCGTGTATCAGGGCATTACCTACACCAGCCGCGAGACGGTGATCGACATTGGTCCCATTCACGCGACGGCGGATCGCGAGAAGACGCTGTACCTGCCGCCCGTGCTCGGGATTGTGGCGGTGGTCGGCGGCGCCCTGATGCTGGCGGCCGGCGTGCGCCAGAACCGGAAGGCGTAGCGCGCATGTTTCGCGGGAGCGCCGCAGGCGCCCTGCTCGTGGCCGCGATGGTCGTCGCGGCGGAACACGGCGCGGCGGCCGGCGCGCCGGCGCAAGCCTCCGTTCGCGCCTTGCTCGACGTCCCCTACGTCGCGCAAACGCCCGCGCTTTGCGGTGGCGCCGCGGTCGCCATGGTCCTGCGCTATTGGGGCAAGCGCGATGTCTTTGCCCAGGATTTCGCTCCCCTCGTCGGCGAGGGTGACGGGGGGATTCTCACCGGCGCGCTGGCGTCGGCGGTGCGCGACCGGGGCTGGCAGGCGCTGGTCGTGCCGTCGGATGCCGGGACCGCGCGCACGTGGATCCGATCGGAGCTCAATCGCGGCCGGCCTCTCATCGCGCTCATCGACGTGGGCGCCCGCATCCATCACTACGTCGTGATCGTCGGCAGCACCGACCAGGAGGTGGTGGTGCACGACCCGGCGCGCGCGCCCTTCCGGGTGCTGCGCTGGGCCGAGTTCGACCGCGCGTGGACGGCCACGGGCCGATGGATGATGCTGGTGCTGCCGCCCGACGGATTCCGCCGCGGCGACGCCGACATCCCCGCTGCACCCGCGTCAGCGGACACGGTCGTTTCCGCCGTGGCCACGCCCTGCGGCGCGCTGGTGGACCGCGGCGTGCAACTGGCGCTCACCGGCGACCGTGAAGGGGCCGAGCAGGTGCTGGTCGCCGCCACGGGCCTCTGTCCGGACGACCCGGCGTCGTGGCGCGAGTTGGCGGGCCTGCGATTCGTGCAGTCACGTTGGCGCGAGGCGCAGGACCTGGCGCTTGCCGCGGTGCGGTTGGCGCCCGAGGACGCGTACGCGTGGCAGCTCGTCGCGACCAGTCGATACCTGATGGGCGACACGATGGGCGCGCTCGCGGCGTGGAACCGCACGGGTGAGCCGCGCATCGACGCGATCACCATTCTGGGCGCTGAACGCACGCGGCAGCCGGTGGTCGTCCGGGTCGCCGGGCTCCAGCCCCGGCAGGTGCTGACGCCAGAGGCGTTTGGCCGGGCGGCGCGCCGGTTGCGCGACTTGCCGGTCGCCGCGAACGCGCGCGTGCGGTACGAACCCCTCGATGGCGGACTGGCCACGCTCAACATCGTCATGGACGAGCGCCCGATGGGGCCGAGCGGGTGGCCCGCGCTTGCGATCCTCGGCGCCCGCGCGGTGCTCTTCGACGAAGTGCGCGTGGGCGTCGCCGGGCCCCTTGGCGCCGGCGAGCTCCTGACCGCGGCGTGGCGGTGGTCGGCCGGGCGGCCGCGCGTGGCGCTCGGCCTGGCGTTCCCCTCGCCGCGGTGGTTCTCCGGCATCGTATCGTTCGAGGGATCGTGGGAGCGGCAGTCGTATGACGCGACGCCGGCGTCAAGCGACGCCACGCTGGTGCGCGAAGAGCGACACCGCATCGGCCTGCACGTCGGCGATTGGTCGACGAGTTGGTTTCGGTGGCAGACCGGCGCCGCCCTCGACCGCCTTCACGAGTACCGCGACCTCGATGCGAACCGCGCCGACGCGCGCGACCATCTCGCCGTGGAGAGCACGGTCGAGGCGCGGCTGGCCGGCGACCGCCTGGCCGTTTCAGCGACCGGCGGCTGGTGGACGCCGTTGGCCGGCGGGACCCGGTTTGCGACCGGCGGCTTCATGGCCTCGTGGCTCTCGACCGACGACGTGATGCGTCCGTCCTGGTCGGCGGTGACCGGGATCCGGGTGGCGAGCCGGGTGGCGCCGCTCGCGCTCTGGCCGGGCGCGGGCACCGGGCAGGGGCGCAGCGGGCTGCTCCGCGCGCACCCGCTGCTCGAGAGCGGCGTGCTGACGGGCGCGGTCTTCGGTCGCGACGTCGCCAACGGCACGATTGAGTACGTCCAGCCCATGGCACGCCCCCGCGGGGTCGGCATTTCGATCGCCGGATTCGTGGATGCCGCGAAGGCCTGGCGCCGCCTGGACGGTCTCGACAATTCACGGCTGTTCGTCGATGCCGGCGCGGGTCTGCGCCTGCGCGCGCCTGGATCCGGCGGCGCGATCCGGATCGACGTCGCGCACGGTCTTCGCGGCGGGGCCACCACGCTGTCTGCCAGTTGGGGCGCGGCGTGGCCCCGGTGAGTCCCCGGGCCCTTGTGCTATTGGGTACAGCGAGGCGCGTGGGCGCTCGCTAAGCTGGCTGGTGTCTGGCGCGACTGCCAGAAGGTCGATTTCCTGAGGTGTCTATGCGTATCCGAATGACGATTGTGACCCTTTTCATCTCCTCGCTTCTGTTGAGCACATCGGCTCTGGCGCAGCAGCGGCACGTCGCTGCTCCCGCGCAAATGCGGCAGGCGATCGCCGACCAGGCGCTCACGGACCAGCAGAATCGTGACGTCGTCCTGAACGTGCTGCGGCAGTCGCAGGTTCGCGAAATGGCGTCCCGTCTCGGGCTGAACGTGACGCGCGCGGAAGGCGCCATCTCCACGCTCACCAGCGCGGAACTGGCGCGTCTGGCCGGACCGGCGCGCGCGGCCCAGGCTGACCTGGCGGGCGGTGCCGACAAGATCGTCATCTCCGTCACGACGCTCCTGCTCATCATCATCATTGTCATCCTCATCGCCCGATAGGAACGGCGCCCGGACCGGGGCGCGGAGAGGGGCGACCGTGGACACAACACCTCGCTCTTCGCCCCGGGCACTTAAGATCATCCAAACGTCCGTGCGCGAGGCCGCCAGCGCCTGATTTATTTCCGCCCGGAGATCAGGTGCAGCAGCGCCACGAACAGGGCGGCGCCGACGATCGACCACACGATGGGGAACGACTGGCCGCCCACCTGCAGCACGAACGGCTCGGAGAGGTTGAGCTGGCTCGCGACCCACGGGCCGAGCAGCGCGCCGATGAAGCCGAGGGCGACCGACACGAGGAGTCCGCCCCGCGCGCCGCCGGCGAGCGCCTTGCCGACCGCGCCGCAGATCGCGGCGATCACGATTAAAACGATGAGTGCGGGGATGGTGAGCGTCATGTGTGCCTCCTGCGTTACGCATCCTGCGGGAAAACACGGCGAACGTCTGTCCTGTTGTGAACAGGCCTCCCGACCCTACCCCGCGTCGAAGCGATCGACGCCGGGGTGATTCAAAACGGGCGGCGGGTCCCGTGTGAGGAAACCCGCCGCCCTGTCGATGGTCGGCCGCCGTTGCGATGCTTAGTTCAGGACCCGGATCACGACGCAGCGGTTCTGCGCGCGGCCGACTTTGGTCGTATTCGGCGCCACCGGCTTCTCCTGCCCGTAGCTGATCACGTTCATCCGGTGCAGCGGGATCTGGTGCTGCTCGTAGAGGTACCGCTTCACCGTCTCGGCGCGCTCGACGCCGATCCGGTCGTTCGCGCCCTTCGGGCCCACGTTGTCCGTGTGGCCTTCGATCTCGAAGTGCGAGCCCTTCGGGTCCGCCTTGATGCCGGTGATCATGGCGTCAATGCGCGTTTTCGCCTCCGCCGGCAGCAGGGCGTTGTTGAACTTGAACCCGCCCCGCGCGGCAGGTCGAGCTGCCCGTGATCCCGCGACAGGATCGCGCCGCCGCCGACGCCGCCGACGCCGCCGACGACCGCGCCGATGGCGGCGCCCTTGCCCCCGCCGGCAATCGCGCCGATGATCGCGCCGACCCCGACGCCGATCGCGCCGTTGCGCACGGCGTCGCCGCCGCGGTTGTCGTCGCGATCGCGCACGTCGCCTTCGTCATCCACGCGCAGGATGGTGCCGTCCGGCAGGCGGATCGTGTTCAGGTACGCGTCAAAGTCAGCGGAGCGGCCGCGGAACTCGATCGTCCGGAAGTCCATGCGCATGTCCTGGCCGTTCTCGCCGTCCCGATAGGCGTTGATGCGCGCGACGACGCCGTCGATCCGGGCGCCCTGGAACTCGCCCGGACTGCGGACGGTCATCGTGAACGGCTCGCCGTTTCTCGACGATCGCATGCTGACGGGCGTGTCGAGCGTCGCCAGCAGGCGGGTGCCGTCCGGCACGACGATGGCCGACCCGGAGCCGGACCTGCCGCGTCCGCGGTCGGACCCGCGGCCAAACCAGGGCCCGGGACCGTAGACATCCCAGCGCGCCGCGACGGACGTCCGCCGGCAGTAGCTCTGAATCGTCACCGGCCGCGCCAGGTCCTCGTCGTCCAGTCGGCGCGTGACGCGCAGGACGGAGCCGTTGTTGAGCGACTCGAACGTCACGGAGAAGTCGCTGCCCCGCGAGCCGCCGCTGGTCGAAACCCGCAGTTGATCGCCGAAGAGCTCGGCCCGGGTGTTGATCATCTGGCCGTTCGGGCCCCGCTCGCTCTGCGTGCGGCCGTCGGCGTCGAACACTGAACGAGGGCCGCGCGACGAGGCCATCGTGATCGTGCGCCCGTCGCGATCGATCGAGAGCCGCTGAGGCGGCTCCAGCCGCGCGAGGAGGTGTTGATAGACGCGGTCGCGCTGGCCCGGCGGCAGCGAACGCGTCGCCGTCTCGGCCGCGCGCTGGGCGTTGCCGCCGCGCGTGCTCTCCAGCTCGTACGTGCCCGTCAGGCGCGCGTTGGTGCGGTCGAAATCTCGCGGCTGCTGCGCCGTCAGGCTCAGGCTGCCGGCGGTCAGGACGGCGAGCGTCGCCCATCCGGCCGTGTGGAGCATCTTCTTCCTCATTGGTTTCACCTTTAGTCGTCGAGGATAGCCACGTCCCTCCAAGAGCGCAGTCCTGTTCGGCACCGCGGATGATCGGTGCCCGACCGGCGGTAAAATGGCCGGGTGACGATCAAGCCGAAGGCGGCCGACGCGTTCAACGCTCAAGCCTTCCTCGACTCGGTCGGGCTCGCCCGGAAGGTCGTGGAGTATCGGCGGGCCGAGACCATCTTCAGCCAGGGCGATCCAGGCGAGCACGTCCTCTACATCCAGAAGGGCGGCGTCAAGCTCTCGGTGCTGTCCAAGGCCGGCCGGCAGGCGGTCGTCGCGATGCTCGGCCCGGGCGAGTTCTTTGGCGAAGGATGCCTCGCGGGTCAGCCCGTCCGTATGGGCAGCGCCACCGCGACGTCGAACAGCACCATCCTCCTGGTGGACAAGGCACAGATGGAGCGCGTGCTGCACGAGCAGCATGCGTTGTCGGATCGCTTCATCGCGCACATGCTGGCGCGCAACATCCGGATCGAGGAGGACCTGATCGACCAGCTGTTCAACTCCAGCGAGAAACGGCTGGCCCGGACGCTCCTGCTGCTGGCCCGGTACGGCAAGCACGACAAGCCCGTCCGCGCCGTCCCGGAGATCTCACAGGAGACGCTGGCGGAGATCATCGGCACGACGCGATCGCGCGTCAATTTTTTCATGAAGAAGTTCCAGCGCCTGGGCTTCATCGACTACTCGGATGGGCTCAAGGTCAACAACTCGCTCCTCACCGTCGTCCTGCACGACTAGGGCGACCGACACCGGCCGCGATGTGCCGTAGAGCACACCGCTTCTCCCGCCGCCAGCGCAAGGTACGTCGCAGGAGCATGACCCATGAACGAACAACCGCAGGATCGTCGGGACTACCGTTTCTTGATTGGCCTTCTGGCCGGCACCGCCATCGGCGCGGGCCTGACGATGTGGTTCGCCCCCCGGGCCGCGTCGGAACTGCGCGAGCGCGTGACCGATTCGGCGAAGAGGCTCGGCACGCGCGCGTCCGGCCAGTACCAGCGGGCCGCTAACGCCGTCGGTGAAGCGGCCGATGAACTCACGCTAAAGGGCCAGGGCATTCGGGACAACGTCGCCACTGCCGTGGCCGCCGGCGCAGCGCACCGCAAACGGCAGCGCGCGCAGCCGCCGGTCCGAGATCTCGCGCTCGCACTCGAAACAGGCGCCGTACTTGCCGGCGTCGAGCCGGATGAGCGCCTCGTCGAGACGGACCAGCGTCTCCGCCCGCATCTGGAGCAGCGCCAGCGTGATGTCGCCCTGCATGTCCGCGTCGGAATGCTCGACGTAGTCTCCACCCTCGCCCAACCGGTCGGCGCGCCCCTCGCGGATGCGTCCCTGGACCTCGTGCTGCAGCTCGCGGCGGCGCTGGGTGAGGAGCAGCTTCAGGTCTGCGCTTCGTGTGGCGGTGTCAGCCATGTTCGAACTCCGCCAGACAGCATGCCGGAACGGTCTTCGCCCGTCGGTGCCGGAGTGAACACGTCCGCGGAGGCCGCTTGGGTAAGGTAGTGGTGGAGGACCGAATGACGCGGCGCGCTGCCGGGTCGAGGTGAATCGCCGTCGTGCGCGCGCATATTGGAGAAACCTGGCGCCGCTGGTCGTCGGAATCGACTGACGGACCCTTCCGCGACGAACTTCTGGGCGCCCAGCGCCTCGACGATCGCGCGCTGACGCTCGCCGCCCAGTTCACGATCGATCCCCGGGCGCGTCCGAAGAGCATCCGGCCGCGCGTTGAGAGCAACGCGCGGGTGCTTCGCTACGCCTATCAGGCCCTGGCGAGCGACGTCCGGGCCGGGCGCTTCATCACGGGCGCGGCGGAGCGCCTGCTCGACAACTTCCATCTCGTCACCGGCCAGATCGCCGATGCCTCCCGCAACCTGCCCCGGACCTACTACCGGCAGCTGCCGGCGCTCGCGTCGCGCGAGCACCTCGGGCGCGCGCGCGTGTACGCCATGGCGATCGAGCTGGTGCGCCACA
>JANOGJ010000344.1:0-2362 GCA_031405995.1 Acidobacteriota bacterium | reverse complement strand
CACCACGACGACCTGAATCGCTTCGCCCAATTGGTCGTCGGGCACCCCGCACGCCCCGGCTTCGGCCACGCCGTCGAGCCGGAGCACGGCTTCCTCGATCTCGGCGGGACTCACGCGGTGCGCACCGGTCTTGATGATCTCGGAGCTGCGGCCGACGAGGAACAAGTAGCCATCGGCGTCGCGGAAGCCGATGTCGCCCGTGCGGAGCCAGCGCCCGGCCGGCTCGTCGGCAATGGCCGCCTCGGTGGCCGCCGGCGCGTTCCAGTAGCCCAACATGACGTTGGGCCCGGCGGCGTGCACCTCACCGGACTCCCCGGGGCTCGCCATGGAGCCGTCCGGACGTCGCACTTCCAACCGCACGCCGGGTATCGGCTGCCCGGCCGAGTCCGCGATCCGGCCGACGTCCGCCGGGGGAAGGTAGGTCAGCCGCGCCGTCGCTTCCGTCTGGCCGTACATCACGTAGAACTCGACATCCGGATAGGCCGCTCTGACGCGCGCGATGTCCCGGGGCGCCATCGCGGCTCCCGCCTGGGTGAAGTAGCGCAGCGCGGAGAGGTCCGCCCGCATCGTGCCGAACGCGGTCCGCTCGAGCAGCAGCACGAACATCCAGGGCACCCCCGAGAAGCCGGTGACGCGCTCGTTGCGCATCGTCTCGACGATGCGCTGGGGATACATCATCCCGGACTCGAGCACGAGCGTCGCCCCCACCGAGAGATGTGTGTGCAGCACCGAGTTGCCGTAGGAATAGAAGAACGGCAACGCCGCCAGCACGCGGTCCGCCGCCGTCAGCCGGAGGTACTGGACGATCGCGAGGACGTTCGACGCGAGGTTGCCGTGCGAGAGCATGACCCCCTTGGGTTCGCCGGTCGTGCCGGACGTATAGATGATCGAGGCCAGCGCGTTGATGCCTGCCGGCGCGGCGTGATCGGGATCCACGGCGGCGGGCTCGGCGGCCAGCACCTCAGCGGCCGGGATCGCCGCGGCGTCGCTGCCGAGGATCGTGGCGAGGGCCTCGCGCTCGGGATGTGTTGCATCGGCGATGACCCAGCGGGCCGACGCGTGCCGGACCCAGACGCCCAGGTCACGCGCCTTGGCCTCCTGGTTGAGCGGCACGACGACCGCTCCGACCGCCAGGACCCCGTAGTAGCACGCCACGTACTCCGGCGAGTTGCGCATCAACAGGCACACGCGATCGCCGGCGCGCAGGTTCTTGTCGCGGAGGAAGCCGGCCGCCCGGCGTACGTTCTCCCAGAGTTCCGCGTAGGTGACACGCCGATCGCCGGAGACCACGGCTTCGGCCGAAGGCCGGGCCCGGGCCGCGCGCGCGAGCAGGTGGACGAGCGTCGGCTCGCCGGACATCTCAGGCGGGCCTTTTCTTGCCGAGGACGAACGCGGTGAGACGGTCGATCGAGTCGAGCTTCTCGGGCACCATCTCGTCGTCGTTGACCTTGATCTGGTACTCCGCCTCGATGAATTGGATGACCTGGATCATACCCATCGAGTCGATCGTCCGGGTTTCCTGGAAGGAGTCGCCGTCGTTCAGCGCCGCCTGATCGTCGGTGAAGAGGAAGTTGGACAGGACGAAACCTCGGAGGGCCTTGCGAATAGCGTCTGCGCTCGGCGTCGACATCCCCTCATTGTGCTACACGATAGCTGGAGGGCGAAATGGCGGTGCGGGGCTGACAGAATTGTCAGCGGGCCATTCTGGCGGCGCGGTAGGGCAGGGCGGGCGGGGTAGGATCGCCCCGTGCTCGTGTCGCACTTCCTCTCTTCGCCGGGGGATCGACCGCCGCTCAGGATTGGGTTGGTGCTCGATGGGACGACCCTTCCGCGGCACGCACTCGAGATCGTCAGACACATCAAGGCGGCCGACTTTGCACGACTGGAGCTCGTGGTGCACGACGGCGGCTCGCGGCACCGGGCGCCCGCGGCCTGGCTGTTCGACGTGTACAAGCGTTGGGACGAACGGCACGAGCCGCGGGGGGAGGATCCGCTCGCGCCGGTAGACGGCTCGAATGAGCTTGCCGCCGTTTCCACGATCGCCGCCTGGGGCCGGGACGGCTTGTCCGCGGACGCGGAGCGACAGGTTCGCGACCTGCGGCTCGACGTACTTGTCGACCTGAGATCGGACGACGAAAGCGGCGACCTGCCGTTCCTCGCCCGCTACGGCGTGTGGCGGCTGCGCCACGGGGGTGGCGCGCCGAATGGCGGCGGGCCAAACGCGTTCTGGGAGGTCTACGAGGCGAAGCCGCTGACACGCGCGGCGCTCGTGGCATACGGCGCCGAGGGAACGTCGGGCCCTGTCTGCCTGTGCGAGTGCGTGCTGTCCACGATCCAGGGTCGGTCGTGGGCCCGCAATCGG
>JANOGJ010000326.1:0-6883 GCA_031405995.1 Acidobacteriota bacterium | reverse complement strand
TCAAAGTTCAAACTTCAAACTGAAATCGACAAACGGCGAACGGCGAACGGCGAACGGCGAACGGCGAACTAAGACCATGGAACCAAGACCGCAGCTGCGTCTCCATCTGAACGAGAATACGGCCGGGTGCTCCCCCGCCGTGGTGGCGGCGCTCCGCGCCATGACGGAGGAGGACGTCGCGCGGTATCCGGACTACAACCGGGCGATCGCGGACTGCGCCCGGTACGTCGGCGTGCCGGCGTCCTGGCTCATGCTGACCAACGGCCTGGACGACGGCCTGCACGCCGTCGCGAATCGGGCGCGAACATTCGGGCCTGTCCTGCCGGCCTCTGGTGCCTTTGAAGCCATCGTCATCGAGCCGGCGTTCGAGATGTTCGGGGCGGCGGCCGAAGCGGCCGATGGCGTGGTGGTGCGCGTGGAGATGACGGGCGGGTTTGCGTTTCCGCTCGAGGCCGTGCTCGGCGCCCTCATGCCTCGGACGCGGCTGATCTTCATCAACGATCCGAACAACCCGACGGGCCGAGGCGTCGAGCGCCAGGCGATCGAGCGCGTCGCCGCCGCCGCGCCAGGCGCGCTCGTGCTCGTCGACGAGGCGTATGCGGAGTTCAGCGGCCGGACGGTGATTGGGCCGATCCTCGAACAGCACCCCAATCTGGTCGTGGGCCGGTCCTTTGCCAAGTCGCACGGGCTCGCCGGCCTCCGCATCGGCGCGCTCGTCGGGCATCCGGACACGATCGAGCCCATCCGCCGACGTCAGCCGCCGTTTCACGTCAACGCGTTTGCCGCGCAGGCGCTCGTCGCGGCGCTTGCCGACCCGGGCCACGCCGCCTGGTTCGTGGCGCAGGCGGCCGAGTCGCGGCAGCTCATCTACGACTGGTGCCGGCGGAACGGACTGGTGTGCTGGCCGAGCGAGGCGAACTTCGTGCTGGTGCGGATCGGCCCATCGGCCTCGGCCGTCACGTCGGCGATGGCCGCGCGCGGCATTCTGATTCGCGACAAGTCATCGGCGCCGGGATGCGACGGCTGCGTTCGGCTGGCCGCGGGCGTTGTGGAGGACACACGGGTGTGCCTCGCGGCGCTCGACGAGGTGCGTTCAGCTCCGTGCCGGTGACCCGGGCCGTCTAGGCCGGCACGAGCGCGTCCGGGCGCAGCGTGACGCTCGAGCGTCCAACCAGCGCGGGCACGATGGGCTCCAGCACGGGCGTACGTTCGCCACGCGGGATCAACTCGGCGTAGGCGCCCATCCTCGCGTCGAAGCGCTGCTGGTGATACTCCGGCAGCGTCGACGAGCGCCCCTCATGAAAGGCCAGCAGTTGCGGGTCTGTCGCCATCCGGCGGCGCACGGCCCGGAACTCCCGCGCGTCGGCGCGGCCGGCCAGCGTCCGCACGGCGTTGAGGAAGCGGATGTACGGGTGGACCCGCGCGGTGAGCCGCCGGGTGAGCATGCGCGCCGACCCAATCGTGTCGTAGATGCCGATGAGGTGATCGTAGAACTCAATCGGGTGGTAGTTCTTCAGCGTCGTCACCGGGTAGTGCATCGTGAAGTACAGCGGCAGCGGCATCGCCTTCAGCACGCGCCCCTCGCGGTGCATCTGGTCGAACAGCGGCGTGCCCCCGAGCGGCGTGGGAATGTTGATCGTCGGCCACACGCGCGCCGACCGCACGATGAACTCCTTGGTCAATTCGGCCGGCTCGGCGCCGCGGTCGCCGTCGAGCCCGAACAGGAAGTTCGCCTGCAGTCCCGGCACGTACCGGCCCAGGGCGTCGAAATGGCTCACGACCTGCTCGAGCTTGTCGCGGCCCTGCTTGGCGCCCACGCCCGTCTTGTTCGAGTAGTCGCCCCAGGATTCGACGCCGGGCGCCGCGAACACGCAGTTGGTGTCGCGCAGGCGCTCGAGCCGCGACGGCTTCAAGATCGACAGTGAGCTCTCCATGATGTAGCGGCTGCGGCGGCCCACCGGGATGCGCTCCATGATCGACATCGTCTCGTCGAAGCGCACGCCGAAATTCGGGTCGTGGAACGCCACGAGCGTCTTCGGAAAATGATCGGACAGGTAGCGCAGATCGGCCTCAAGGCGATCGGTGCTGAGCGTGACGTAGTCGGTGTTCCAGTCCGTGCAGAAGTCGCAGGTGTAGGGACACCCGACGCTCGAGAGCAGCCCCACCATCGTCGCCGGCGTCGGACGGCCGTGACGAAAGACCGACGCGGCGATCTCCGGCATGCGCTCTTCGACGCTGGGAATCTCGCCGAGCGACCGGCCGCTCGTGACGACCGACGGATGGTCGAACTGATCGCTCAGGATGTCGGCGACGAGCGGTTTGTCGCACTCCTTCACCACGATGTCGAAATAGCGCGCGCAGTCGGCGGAGTAGGCCTTCGCGTGGGGCCCGCCGATGACCGTGAGCGTGTGGTTCTTCCGGAAGAGCTTGGCCAGCGCGTACGCCAGGCCGCTCGACCGCGTGTAGGCCGACACGAACAGCACGTCGAGGTCGCCGGGCAGCAGGCTCTGCGGATCGGCCTGCCCGTAGTACGTCGTGTAGTGCACGTGGTGACCCAACTGCCGGCACCAGATGGCGACGGCCTGCGGCGTGATGCTGGCAAACTGCTTGGTCAGCACGTGGGCGTACGCGTGGTCGACCCACCCGGACGAGCGGGTATCCGTCAGAAGTTCGATGATGCCGACGCGCTTGCGCGGGGTGACCCGCGGCGCGGCCGTACCCGAAGGCAGGTTGCGCAGGTGGGCATGTTACTACGCCGGGCCGAGGACGACCCGCACCTCGTGCGCGAGACCGTCATGCACCAGGGGAATCGCCAGGTGGTTCACGGCTGCGCCGTCGAGCGTCGCCCGGCGCACGCCCCGGCAGCGCCGCTCGGGGTTCGACACCGCGATGGTGTACGTCGTCTCGCCGAAGCGCCAGACGATGCGGTATTCGGGCCACGCCGAGGGAATGCAGGGATCCACGGCGAAGGTCGCTCCGGCCCGGCGCAGGCCGAGGATGCTCTCGACGCCGGCGCGGTACATCCAGCCGGCGGCGCCGGTGTACCAGCTCCACCCGCCGCGGCCGCGATGGGCCGGATGGTTGTAGACATCGCCCGCGAGCACGTACGGCTCGACGTGGTAGCGCGCGACATCCGCCTCGTCCCGCGCGTGATTCACGGGATTAAGCATGTGGAACACTTCGGCCGCCTCGTCGCCGCTGCCCAGGCGCGCCAGGGCCATGACGATCCAGGCGGCCGCGTGCGTGTACTGGCCGCCATTCTCGCGGACGCCCGGCGGGTATCCCTTGATGTACCCGGGCTCCTGCGCCGACACGTCGAACGGCGGATGGAGGAGCAGGAGGAGTTGCGGGCCGCGGGCCAGGAGAAAGGTGCGGACGCCGTCCATCGCCCGCTCGGCGAACCGCAGCGGCGCCGCGCCGGACAGCACGGCCCACGACTGCACGACCGAGTCGATCCGGCACTCGTCGTTCTGCGCCGACCCCAGCGGCGTCCCGTCGTCGTAGTACCCGCGGCGGTACCACTCGCCGTCCCACGCGCGGTCGAGCGCGCCCGTGAGGCGCTGCGCCTCCTGGCGATAGCGGTCGGCGCGGACGCGGTCCGCGCGGCGATCGCAGATCGGCGCGAACGCCTTCAGGACCGCGTGGAGAAAGAACCCGAGCCAGGTGCTTTCGCCGCGGCCGTTCGCCCCCACGCGATTCATGCCGTCATTCCAGTCGCCGCTGCCGAAGAGCGGCAGCCCGTGCGAGCCGACGGTCAGTCCCTTGTCAATCGCCCGCGCGCAATGGTCGAAGAGCGTGCCGTCCTCGACGGACACGACCGGCTGCCCGTAGGCCTCGTGCTGATCGGGTTCGAGGGGCGGCGCCTCGAGAAACGGCATGCGCTCGTCGAGCACCGCGGCGTCGCCGGTCGTCGCCACGTATTCCGCCACCGCGAACGGCAGCCACAGCAGGTCGTCGGAGCACCGCGACCGCAAGCCCCGGCCGCTCGGCTCGTGCCACCAATGCTGGACGTCTCCGTCACGGAACTGCCTCCCGGCGGCCCGCAGGAGATGCGCGCGCGCCAGATCGGGACGGGCAAAGGACAGCGCCATCACGTCCTGCAGTTGATCGCGAAAGCCGTACGCGCCCCCCGGCTGGTGGTACGCGCCGCGCGCCCACAAACGGCAGCCGACCGACTGGTAGAGCAACCAGCGATTGACGAGCACGTCGAAGGAATCGTCGGGCGTGCGTACCTCAATCGCCCCGAGCGTGCGATCCCAGGCGGCGGTGACTCCCGCCAACGCCGCCTCGGCCGCCTCGACCCGGCCATGGCGCGCGATGAGTTCGCGCGCGTGCGCCTCGCTCGTGCCCTGTCCGAGCACGAGCACGATGCGATGCGACGCGCCTGGGGCGAGGTCGATCGCCACGTGCAGCGCCGCGCACGGGTCGAGGCCCGCGCCGAAGTTGGCCGGCAGGACCGCCGCCTGCAGGCCCGCCGGTTTCGACAAGGCGCCGTTCCGTCCGATGAACACGCCTCGGTCGCCGGTCGCGGACCGTACCGGGTCGCTCACCCGCGCAAAGGCGACCCGGCCCGCAAACTCCGTGTTGTACGCGTTGGTCGCGAGAATGGCGCCGGTGGCCGCGTCGAACCGGGTCACGACATGAACACCCTGGTCCTCGCGAGGCGGCCCCAGGACCCAGTCGTTGTAGGCGAAGAGACTGAGGCGCCGGGACGCCGCGCCCGTGTTGACGAGCGTCAGCATCGAGAACTTCACCGGATCGACGGCATCGACGAAGACCTCGAGGTCGTGTTCGATCGCTCGGTGCGCGCGGGAAAACCGCGAGACGCCGGCCGCATGGCGGATGACGAAGCGGCCGCTCTCCTTGTCGCGCCGCACGGGGCCCGGCGCCGGGGACCACACCTCGCCGGTGGCTTCGTCCCGAATGAACCAGGCTTCGGCCGTCGGATCGGCGACCGGGTCGTTCGCGAACGAACTCAGGCGGTTTTCGCGGCTGTTTTCCGCCCACGTGTGCGCCGAACCCGACGCGGTCACGATCGTGCCGAAGCCGGGGTTCGCGATCACATTGACCCAGGGCGACGGGGTTTCCTGGTCGCCCTCCAGCACGACGACGAAGGTCCGTCCCTGGTCGGCGAACCCGCCGAGGCTGGTGGCGAACGCGAGCGGCGGCACGCGGACGGGCGGCTCAACCAGGGCCAGCGCCGCCTCGCCTGCACCCGCCTCCGGCCTCGGCGTGGCCGGCTCCGTCACACCCGGCCCGGATAACGACGCGTCATCGGCGTAGGGTCGATCGAGCTGCGCGGCGAGGTCGCCGCGGTCGCCGCCGACCACGGCGCGCGCCACGGCCTCGAGCAGCGTGCGCTCCTCCGCCGAGAGGCTGTCCCCGCGCAGGAGGTAGGCGCCGGCCGGCCGCTGACGCCAGGCCCGCCACGGACCCGCGTCGAGCAGCGCCGTCAGGCGCATCTGCGTGTCGGCGAGATAGTCGGTCTGCTGATCGTTGACGATCACGACATCGGCCCGGAGCCCCTTCAGGCGCCAGTACTCCTGCGCCTGCAGGACCTGCCGCACGAACGGCAGCTCGTCGGCGCCGAGGACGTGGACGAGCAGGAACGGCAGGTCGCCTGAGATGCTGAGCCGCCACAGTCCGGCCTGGCCCTGCTGGTTCATCGAAATCGCGTCTCGAGACGCGCGGAGCGACCCGTCGGCCCCCAGCACGCGCGAGGCGAGGCGCTCGAACAGCAGCGCGACGTCGCTCGAAATCGCCAGATGATGCACCGCGCTTTGCGCGTGCCCGAGCGACAGGGCGAACGCGCGCATGGCCGCGCTCGGATCCCGGTACTTCTGCGCGAGCGCCTGGGCGGCATCACGATCGCCGGCGACGCCGGTCGCGAACGACAGGCGCACCGTCGCCCCGGGATCGAGCCGGATGCGCTGGCGCAGACTGAAAATCGGATCGAGGACGATGCCGGTGGTCCCGGTGAGCGGGCGGCCGTCGAGCGCCGCGGGCGCGCCGGGATCGCGTCCGCGCCCCAGGAAACGCGCGCGGTCGGTTTCCCATTCGATCGGGCCCTGCGTCCGGCCCTCCAGGCTCAGGACGTGCACGGCCCACAGGGGACCTTCGCCGGGATCCCGTCGCCGCCGATGGCAGATCAACGCGGAACTGGCCGGGACGTACTCGGTTTCGAGAAACAACTTGCCGAACGCCGGGTGCGCCAGATCGGACGCCTGCGGGGCCAGCGCGATCTCCACGTAGCTCGTCACGTCGATTTCCCGCGTGCGCGGACCCTGATTGGTGATCGCGAGCCGCCGCACCTCGACGTCGTCCTCGGTCGACACGGCGATGTCGAGCTGGCTGACGATCGTTCCGTCGCGGCGGCGCACCGTAGCCCGGTCGGGGCGGAAGGTCACGAGGTAGTCGTCCGGCTCGACCGCGGCCGGATGGTAGGTGGCCGACCAGACGTCGCCGCTCCACACGTCGCGCAGATAAATGTGCATGCTGCCGGGATCGAGCGTGGCGTCCCGTCGCGACCGAGTCACCGCCACGTCGTCGCGCACGAGGCTGCCGCCGCCGGCATTCGTGACGATGGAGACGAGGCGTCCGTTCGAGAGGAACTGGGCGTGCGGGAACACGGTATGCGGCGTGCGATACCGGCGGACCGGCTGTGGCAGCGGCGCCGTCACCTGCACGTCGGCGACCAGCGGACGCCGCGGGGCGGGCACGTCCCGCGGCCGGCGTTCCTGCAGCAGCAGCTCGGTGGCCTGCACGCGGGAATCGAGGTGGAACCGGGAGGCCATGCGATCGTCGAGCAGGGCGTTGGCCAACGCGACGAGGGTCATGCCCTGGTGATGCGCCATGTGCGTGCGCACGATCACCGGGTTGGCCG
>JANOGJ010000292.1:0-5531 GCA_031405995.1 Acidobacteriota bacterium | reverse complement strand
CGAAGACGACATGGGTGGCGTTCAACCACCACACATGGTGGCCGGGCCTCGTGCTCGAGATTGGACCGGACGGCACGGACCGCCTCCGGTATGCTCAGACTGGCTGGATTCGTACCCTCGCGGCATGGACGATCTCGTCGGGTTCGTACCTTGCCGTCGGCGGAGTGACCAACGATCAGGAACAGCCGACCCTTGCGCTCGTGGACCTGGCCAAGTCTCCAGCGACGACACCAGCGGTCGCAGAGCGATTCTCGTGCACCGGTCTTCCTCCAGCCGCGCCGAGCGCTCTATTTCTGTTTCCGAATCCCGAAACGGTCGGTGCTCGTGGCCAGCCCTACACATTCGTCACGCAGCTGCTGGTGATGGGACCAACGCTCAAGGCCAGCGTTGACGCGGAGGGCGGAGCGGAAATCGTGCAACTGACTGCTGACTTCACGATCGCGGACGTCTCGTTCAGTGACACGTTCTGGCTCAATCACCGCGAGCTCGAACGAGAAGGGAAAATCCGTCACCCAGCCGAACGCTGCCCGGAACGCCTCCAGCAGGTCATTCGCCGGTGGATGCCAGACACAGGCTGGCAGGATTTCAAGGTTGTTCCGACCATTCGCACGTCGCTCACTTCAGCAGGGCGCTGAGCGGCAAGATCGGGTTCAGGGTTCACCGTTCGCGGTTCTGGTTCATCGGTTCACGGTTCTGAACCCATGAACCCTGAACGAGAACCGGGAACCAGAACCCTGAACCGTGAACCCTGAACCTAGATCTTCTCGATCCCCGGCCTTCCTCGCTGCACTACCCATGACGACGCCGTCTGAATCGGCGCGCCGATCTTCGTCACAAAGGGCACCGTCCGATAATGCGCCCTGCACTCGTCCGCCGTGAACTCACACGTGACGTAGCCGCGGCGCGCGTTGTGCCACTTGCAAAACGGATTCTCGGCGCGCGTCTTGTCGTTCCAGCTGCTGCTCGCCTCCTGGCCGTCGCCGCCCGAGCTGATGCTCGTGCCGACGAACTCGGCGCCGACGATGGACCCGCCCGCGCCGTCGTAGCTCGCGCGCAGTTCGTTCACCCAGTTCGAGTGGATGTCGCCGGTGATCGCGATCGTGCGGTTCGGCGCGCGCTGCGCGATGGCGCGCGAGAGCCGATCGAGCGCGGCCGGATAGCCGCTCCACTGATCCATGCTCAGGCGGCGATCGCCGCCGGGCGCGTTGTCGAACGGCGCGATGCGCACCTGATTCGCCAGCACCTGCCAGCGCGCGGTGGACGCGCCGAGGCCGTCGAACAGCCAGCGCTCCTGCTCGGCGCCGAGCATGGTCCGCGCGGGATCGGCCCAGTCGCCGCACGGCACGAGCTGGTTGCCGTCGCCGCAGGGTTGGTCGCTGCGATACTGCCGCTCGTCGAGCACCCAGAAGCGCGCGAGCCCGCCCCAGTCGAGCGCGCGCGTGATGGTGAGGTCAGCCCAGTTCCGCACGCGCGGCACGCGCACCGGCATGTGCTCCCACCAGGCTTGATAAGCGACCGCTCGCCGCTGGCGCATCTGGTCCTCTGATTCCATGTCGTTCTCGCCGTGGAGGCCGGCGTAGTTGTTGTCGAACTCGTGATCGTCCCACGTGATGATCCACGGCGCCACGGCGTGCGCCGCCTGCAGCGCCGGGTCGCCCTTCGTCTGCGCGTAGCGCGCGCGGTAGTGATCGAGCGTGCGGATTTCGGTCGTCGCGTACTTCCGTACGCGCGCGTCCACGCCCGCGTACTCGTAGATGTAGTCGCCGAGATGCGCGACCAGATCCGGCGTCTCGCGCGCGAGGTGGTCGTAGGCGGTGAAGAGTCCCTCTTCGTAGTGCTGGCAGCTCGCGAAGGCGAGACGAAGCGGCGATGTCGATCCGGGCGCAGGCGCCGTGCGCAGGCTCCCGACCGGGCTCGATCCTGCCGGGATCGTGAAGCGATAGAAATACGCGCGGCCGGCCTGGAGCCCCGAGACGTCCGCGTGCACCGAAAAGCCCAGCTCCGGCGCCGCCGTATAGCTGCCGCGCCGGACGACGCGCGCGAACGCCTCGTCGTCGGCGACTTCCCAGGAGACTACGGTGCGCTGGCCGGCCATGCCGCCGTCCGGATCGAGGGGGCTCGGCGCGAGCCGCGTCCAGACCACGACGCCCGTGGTCGTCGGATCGCCCGACGCGACGCCCAGCGTGAACGGGTCGTCGGCCAGGACGGGAAGGGCAGTCACGCGCCAGACGTTCGGGATGCCCGCGCAGAGGATTGACAGGCGGCCGAGGTCGGACAGGAAGTCGCGGCGATTCATGGATGCAGACGCTACTACAAACATGTGACTAATGGTTCATGGGTTCAGGTTCAGAGTTCACGGTTCAGGGTTCGGGGCGTCAGAACCGTGAACGGTGAACCCTGAACCTGAACTTGAGACTCGAACTATGATCTGCGCGATGCGACACTTTCTTGCCGCCCTTACCGCCATCGCGTCCCTGACCGTATCTTCCGTCGGCGCCCAGTCGCCCCAATCCGTCGCCGACGAGTACATCCGTTATGAACTGCAAGCCCCCGACTCCAGCCGATTCCGAGTTGTCTTCGACGTCGCCGTGACGACGGCTGGCGCTCGAGCGTTCGTGAGCGCGCCGGGACGCGGTCGCCCGCAGGCCGATGTGCGCGCGACGGACCGCGCGACCGGCCAACCCCTGACGTGGGCGATCGAGGGCTTGGCGATCAAGGTCCAGCTGGCCAAGCCCGTTCCGGCTGGAGGCGAAGCGCGCATCCGCCTCGAATACACCGAGCGCGATCAGCGCGCCTACTTCAGTCAGGGCGGCGCCGTCGTCTTCCGCCAGCCGGCCGGGTTTCACCGCGGCAGCGTCGTGCTGCCCGCAGGCTATCGACTCGTGAGCTGCAACAGACCTGCGCAGGTGCTCTCAACGCCCGAAGGGCGCGTGATGGTGTCGGTGATGACGATTGGGTCGTCGACGCCGCCGCTCGAGGTCACGGCGAAGCCCGGACTCGCGGCCTTCACGCCGAAGTGGGCGACCGCGCGCGGCGCGGCCACGCCGACCTCGATCGCGTCACAGACCTCTCGGTTGAACGAACGCGCGTTTCAGGATCGCGAGATCGTCTATTTCCTCAACGACCCGGCGACCAACTCGTTCAGCCTGTACCACGACTACACCGAGTCACGGCCCGGCGTCGGCTACTACTTCAACGTCGTCCGCGCGGGCAGCCGCGCGTCGAATCCGTCCGCGAAGTCGCTGGATACCGGCGAGGATCTGAAAGTCGAGACGCTCAAGGGCGATGAGGTGAAGCGACGCGGGCTCGACGTCGGCGAGGCGATCCAGGCCGACAGCGAGGTGGTCGTGATCTCGTTTCCGCCGGTGGTGGCGGGGCAGTCGACGCGACTCCGCATCTCGGAGACCTACACCGATCCTGGCCGCTATGTTCTTGAGGGCGATGAGTTCGTTTGGGACCGCGCATTCGGCCGGCCCAGGAATGCCGTCGTGCTGCCGGCGGGCTGGACCGCGATTGCCAGTTCGATCCCGGGCGTCGTGTCGGAGCAGGCGGACGGCCGTCAGCGCTTCGACTTTGACAACAATCGGCCGGATGAAATACAGGTGCTGATACGGGCGAGAAGGACGCGCTGAGGAGAGATCGGGTTCAGGGTTCAGGGTTCACGGTTCACGGTTCACGGTTCAGGCATTGCAAATTCTGCAACGTTGCACAGCCTGGCACGTTGCAGAAATTGCGCATAGCCGTTCTCATCCCGTCAGTTCTCTGAGGGATCCGTTCGCTCGCGCTTGGCACCGGACCTGCGTTTCCGGTCGGTCCATGGCTGGAGTCCGACACCACACTGAACTCGACGTCTGGAAGCTTTGCGACGAACTACGCGAGCGCGTTCGCCCAATCATCGTTCGCCCTTCGCTAACTGCTTATCCGAGGCTCCGAACCCAACTTGACGAGGCGGCTGAGTCGCCCTGCCCGAACATCGGAGAGGGCTTCTCACGGTACTTCCCTCGGGACAACGCGCGGTTTGTGCGCATCGCGGCGGGTTCTCTGACTGAGGTCATCGAGCACTTGGGTCGGGCGAAAGCTCGGCGGGTGATCACGGCTCAGGAGGCGGCGGAGATCGGCGCCCTCGCTCTACGCGCACGAAAGGCCGCCACGAGGTACATCGTCTACCTCCAGTCCGCCGAGGCTCCCCACCTGCCGCCCCGCGCCAAGAGGAGACGGCCGGGTAAAGGGCGGGCCGAACCCTGAACCCTGAACCCTGAACCCTGAACCCTGAACCCTGAACCCTGAACCCCTGAACCCTGAACCCTGAACCCTGAACCCTGAACCCTGAACCCATGAACCCCGCTCTTGACCGCCAATCCCTCGGTCACCTCGGCGAAGACTTGGCCGTCGCCGAACTCGAGCGCCGCGGGTACACGATCCTGGCCAGGCGCTATCGCACCCGCTTTGGCGAAATCGACATCATCGCCTCCCTCGGCGGCACGACCGTATTCGTGGAAGTGAAGGCGCGGCGCGGGAGCAGTTTCGGCGAGGCGGCCGAGGCGATCCCAGTCTGGAAGCGCCGCCGCATCGGCGCCATGGCGCTCGACTACCTCGCCTGGACCGGTGGTCTTGAGCGCGCTTGCCGCTTCGATGTCGTCGCCATCGACCACCTCAGCGGCCCGCGCCAGACCGTCCGGGTCATCGAGAGCGCGTTCACACTTGACCATTGACCATCTATCCATGGAGGCATTATGGTTATCCATATGAAGACCACCCTGATGATTGACGACCAGGTCATGCGCCGCCTGAAGGCCGAGGCCGCGCGCGAGGGCCGGACCCTCTCGCAGCTGGTCGAAGCGGCCCTGCGCCTGTTCCTGGATCGACGTCCGGCGCCGCCCGCGCCGACGCCGCTGCCAACGTTCCAGAGCCGCGCCCTCGTTGACCTTGCGGATCGCGCGGCGCTCTACCAGGCGATGGAAGGCCGGTAGGCGTGTTCGTCGTCGACACGAACGTCCTCGTCTACGCGGCCAACGCGGCGACGGCCGAGCACAAGGCCTGCCGGGCCAGGCTCGACGCGTGGCGGCAGGGCACCTTCCCGTGGTGCGTCACGTGGGGCGTGTTGTACGAATTCCTGCGCGTCGTCACGCACCCGCGCGTGTTCGCGGATCCGTGGAGCACGTCAGACGCCTGGCGATTCGTCGACGGCGTCCTCGCGGCGCCGCGGGTGCAGGTGCTCGTCGAGACGCCGCGTCACGCCGAGGCCGCCGCGCAAGTCATCGCGGAAACGGCCGGCCTCAGCGGCAATTTGTTGCACGATGCCCACACTGCCGTGCTCATGCGCGAGCACGGCATCAAACGCATCTACACACGGGACACCGACTTCCATCGGTTCCCGTTCCTGGAAGTGATCGATCCGCTTAGGGACTAGAGCGGGTTCAGCGTTCACGGTTCACGGTTCGGAACCCTGAACCCTGAACCCTGAACCCTGAACCCTGAACCCTGAACCCTGAACCCTGAACCCTGAACCCTGAACCCTGAACCCTGAACCC
>JANOGJ010000277.1:0-1868 GCA_031405995.1 Acidobacteriota bacterium | reverse complement strand
CAGACAGTCTTAAGGACCTGAAAATTATTGCCACCAATTTTGCAGGCCAGTTTCAAACGGTAAATGTTGATATCAGGATTACAAAGTTGCAGCCCCCTGGCAGACTGCTCCGCCCCCGTTATTGGTCGGCCTACCGCATTCGTGCCACGACCGGCGCGGCGGCGCGGGCCGAAGCGGCCAGGCGCTGCTCGAACGCCTCGGCGGGCTCGGGCCGGCCGAAGAGGAACCCCTGCATGCGGACGCAGCCCAGGGCCGCGAGCGCGTCGCGCTGCATCGCCTTCTCGACACCCTCGGCGACCGGCTCGACGCGCAGGTTCCGCGCGAGGGAGATGATCGACCCGGCGATCGCCGCGTCGGCCGTGTCGGTCGCGATGTTCCGGATGAACGCGCGATCGATCTTGAGGACGTCGATCGGCCACTGCTTGAGCGTCGAGAGCGACGACGCCCGCACGCCGAAGTCGTCGAGCGCGATGCGGAAGCCATGCGCCTTGAGGCGGGCGAGCACGCCGGTGGCGATGGACACGTTGTCCATCAACGTCGCTTCCGTGATCTCGAGTTCGAGCGCGTCGGGCCCGAGGCCCGCGTCGCCCAGGATGCCCGCCATGGCCGCCGCCAGGTCCGGCCGGCGGAACTCCTGCGGCGAGATGTTGATGGCCACGTGAATGCGCGGCAGGCCCTTGGCGCGCCACTCCTGAATCTGTCGCACGACCTCGCCCAGCACCCACTCGCCGATCGGGTGGATGAGCCCGGTCTGCTCGGCCGCGCCGAGGAAGTCGCCCGGCTGCACCAGGCCGAGGTCCGCGTGGCGCCAGCGGATCAGCGCTTCGGCGCTCCGGATGCGGCCGGTGGCGATGTCCACCTGCGGCTGGTAGTGCAGAACGAACTCGCCGCGCGCCACCGATCGGCGCAGCTCGCCTTCGAGAAGCTGCCGCTGCAGCGCGGCCTCGTTCATCGAGCGATCGAAGAAGTGCACGCAGTTGCGGCCGCCGTCCTTGGCGCAGTAGAGGGCGGCGTCGGCGTTGGCGAGCAGCGTCTCCTCGTTGTCGCCGTCGTGCGGAAAGAGGCTGATGCCGACGCTCGCCGAGACGGACAGCTCCGTCTTGTCGATCCGCATCGGCGCCTTGATTTCCTCGAGCATGCGCGCCGCGAGGCGCGCGGCATCCTCGGCGTGCGCCAGGCCGCCGAACGCGACGACGAACTCGTCGCCGCCCAGGCGCGAGACGGCGTTTTCCGGCTCACCGAGCGGCCGGGCGAGGATGTCGTCCCGCCGGACGGTCTGGCTCAGCCGCTCGCCGACCACCTTCAGGAGCTTGTCGCCCGTCGCGTGACCGTAGGTGTCGTTGACGCGTTTGAAGTTGTCGAGATCCATGAAGAGCACGGCCACGAGCGACCGCTGCCGCCGGGCGCGCTCGACGAGCCGCGCGAGGATTTCCGTGAAGAGCCGCCGGTTCGGCAGGTTCGTCAGCGAGTCATAGAACGCCAGGAACCGGATCTTGTGCTGCGACTCGACCCGCTCGGTGACGTCCTGGATCGTGCCGACCAGGCGCGTCGGACGGCCGCCCTCCTGGTTGACGTCGGCGCGCGTGTGCACGAAGCGGTCGGCCGCCGCCGGCTCGCGGAGCCGGTGGTCGAGCGCGAAGGGCCGGCCCGACGCCACCGCCGCGTCAATCGCGTTGCGCAAATTCGGCGCGTCGTCGGCATGGACCGCCGCGAGGTAGTCCTCGATGGTGGGCGACGGCCGGCCGGGCACGGCGAGCAACCCCGCCACTTCGGCCGACCAGATCATCTCGCCCGAGGCCGCGTCAGCCTCCCAGTGTCCGAGCTGCGCAATTTGATGGACGCGGCCGACGCCGCGCGCGCGCCGCTGC
>JANOGJ010000266.1:0-2137 GCA_031405995.1 Acidobacteriota bacterium | reverse complement strand
GCGCACCAGCACCTGATTCAGCACCACGTCGTTCAGGATCGCGACGTTCGGATGCGCGCGAAGCCGGTCGGCCATGCGCGCCGCCTGGCGGCAGTTGCGCTCGATGAGGTCGGCAAGGCCGTCGCGCCCGAGCGTGCGCAGCGCCGCGTACGCCGTCACGGCGCGCCCCCGCCGCGATTCTTCCGGGACGAACTCGTGCGGATCCCGCTCGGTCGGACTCTCGACGATGTAGGCCGCGCCCTGCGTCATGGCGCGGCGGTGCGAGGCGGCGTGCGCCGTAAGGACGATGCCGCAGTCGTACGGCACGTTCAGCCATTTGTGCGCGTCGGTCGCGATGGAATCGGCCCGGTGGATGCCGGCCGTGAGGTGATGGCGCGCCGGACTGGCGGCCGCCCAGAACCCGAACGCGCCGTCCACGTGCAGCCAGGCGCCGCGGGCGCGCGCGGCGTCCGCGATCGCCTCCAGCGGATCGAACGCGCCCGTATTCACGTTGCCGGCCTGCGCGCAGATGAAGCACGGACCCGAGCCACCCGCGAGCGCCGACGCGAGTGCGTCGGCGCGCATCCGTCCCTGGCCGTCCGTCGGAATCCGGCGCACGCGCTGATCGCCCAGCCCGGCAAACCGCAGCGCGTTGAAGATCGTGTAGTGGGACTCGTCGCTGACGACGACGTCGATGGGCGGCGCGCCGAACAGCCCCTTCGCTTCGACGTCCCAGCCGGCCGCCTCGAGAAGATGATGCCGGGCCGTGACCACCGCCGTGTAGTTCGCCATCTGGCAGCCGGTGACGAAGCCGACGGTCCACTCCTTGGACAGACCAGCGACGTCGCGCACCCAGGACGCGGCCGCATCCTCGGCCACTGACACGAGCGGCGACAGCGCATAGATGCCGCAGTTTTGGTCCCAGGCCGAGACGAGCCAGTCGGCCGCGGTCGCGACGGGCAGGCTGCCGCCGACGACGAAGCCAAAGTAGCGCGGGCCCTGCGTGGCGACGGTGCCGGTCTCGGCCGCGGCGGCCAGGCGATCGATCACCGAGGAAGCCGGCTCTCCGGCGGCCGGCAGCGGCGCGTCGGCGCCCAAAGCCGCGCGTAGCGCCGCCCGATCCGCCGTGGCACGGACGGGGCGGTGCGCGACACCATCGAGGTACGTTCGGGCGTGGGCCAGGGTACGTGCGAGCAACTCCGAGTCGTTGGACATCCGACTATTATCTGAGAGGCTCGCGTGAATGAGGCAATGGGGCAATGAGGCGATGAGGCAATGGGCTGTCCGCTCGCTGCCGTTTCAACTCGCGGCGCTGCTGGGCGCGTTCCTGTTGTTCCTCGTGCAACCCCTCATCGCGAAGCAGATCCTGCCGTGGTTCGGCGGCAGCGCGACGGTGTGGAGCGCGTGCCTGATGTTTTTCCAGGTCGTGCTGGTGGTCGGCTACGTCTACGCCCACGTCACGCGGCGGCTCGGACCCGGGCGGCAGGCCGTGGTGCATCTGGCGCTCATCGGGATCGCGGCGATGGTCTCGCTCCCGATCGCGGCGTCGGCCGAGTGGGCGCCGCCGGACGGCACGGCGCCCGTCGGCCGCGTGATTGGCGTGCTCGCCGCGGCGGTCGGCTTCCCCGCCGTCCTGCTCGCGGCCACCGCCCCGCTCGTGCAGGATTGGTTTGCGCGCGTGGAACCCACGCGCTCGCCCTACCCGCTCTACGTCGTCTCCAACATCGGGTCGCTCGCCGCACTCATCGCCTATCCGGCCTTCGTCGAGCGCTATCTGACGATTCCGGCGCAGAGTCTCGCGTGGTCGCTGACGTTTGGCGCGTTCATCGCGGCCTGCCTCTGGTGCGTCGCGCGCGTGCGACGACTCCCAGCGGCCGCGCCTGGCGCCGAGGGCGCTGACGTCACACCCCGATCGGGACCGGTCGATCGCCTGCTGTGGATCGCGCTCCCCGCGATCGGATCGGGTCTGCTGCTGGCGACGTCGAGCGGACTGACGCAGGACATCGCGCCGGTCCCGCTGCTCTGGGTCGTGCCGCTCTCGATCTACCTCGTGACGTTCATCCTGGCGTTTGCGGGGTACTACTGGCGCACGGTGTTCGCGGCGGCGCTCGTGATCGCGATCGTGGTCGTGCAGTGGATCGTCGGCGAGGATTCAAGG
>JANOGJ010000252.1:0-5858 GCA_031405995.1 Acidobacteriota bacterium | reverse complement strand
CTCCGGCGTGCGCTCGACTTCGTCCGGCGAGGGCGGCGCGGGCGTTCCGCCTCGACTCGTTCGCCGCGCCTCCAGCTCCTTCATGACGTCGGTCACCGTCGTCTCGAGGAGCGTCGCCGCCGATCCGAGCCGCTTCGCGATCTCCTTCGCAATCCGATCCCGCCGCCGCGCCGAGTTCACCTCCACCGTCAGCCGCGTGCCGTCGAGCCGCAGCGTGCCAAGTATCGTGTTGTCCCAGCCCTTGTGCTGACGGTTACCGGCCTTGATCCATGAGAGATTCGCCGCCACGAGCGCGCCGGTCCCGTCGTACGCCTCGTCGTCGACGTGCGCCTCGTCCTCGAGCGTCGCCAGCGGTTTGAGCCGTTCGAACGCCTCGAGCGTCGTGACGGCCAGCTCGTACACCATCGACGTCATCTCGATCGGATCGCCGTCCGTGTTCCGCAGCGCCGGCAGCCTCGGGTGCAGGAGCGCATCGACAATCTGGTGGTACATCCGGCGGATCTCGATGTCCCACTCGAACAGGTCCTGGCGCGTCATCGACCCGCGCGGGCGGATGCGCTCGCGAAACTCGATGACGGGCACGTGCCACGTCGCCGGGATGACCCACGGCGAGGCGCCCAGCATGATGCTCGCGCCGCCGGCGGTGACGACGCGCGCGAAGGTGAGATGGCCGCGCTCGAACGTCCGTGAGGCCGCCTGCTCGAGCACGTGAAACCGCCGGCCCGTCAGGATGTCCTTGAGATCGACGGACCGCCCGGGCACGGTCGCTTCGACCGCGAAGAAGCTCGCGGGACTCTTGCACGCCTGCTCGATGAACTCGCGTTGGAAGTGAGGACAGGATTCGACCTCGTGATGGAGAAAGTGCAGTGCGAGCGGCTCGTTGGGCCACCCGGCCGGCAGGTCCGCGTCGGCCGCGTCGGGCACGAACGAGAAGACGAAAAACGGATCGAACGTCGTCCCGAACTCCTTCGAGTCATCGACGGCCTCAGGGACGTCCTCCCAGACGAAGAACTCCTCCCAGGCCTCGTCGAAGAACGCGTCGCCGAACTCGTGGTCCGCGTAGCCCATCAGCGCCGGAATCAGCGCGCCCTCCGACGTCCGCAGCCGCACCCGGATGGCGTCTTCGGCGTCGGCCGCGCGCAGGCAGCAGTGCTTGTACTTGCGCCCGCTCCGGCACGGGCAGGGGTCGTTGCGACCGGGCGAGGACATGGGGACTGGCATAATGCCACGATCAGGCCGCCGGAACGCCGCGGGGGATACGCAGGCCGTTAACACCCCCGATGGCGCCGGTCTGAGGTGCGCCACAGGGCTTCGCGGAGGTAGCCTCTGACCATGGCCAAGTCCCGCGGTCGGTCACGCTCGCCTGGCGTGCGGCGACGGGCCAGCGCAGGCCCGACACGTCCGTTCGGCCCGACCGCCGTCGGCCAGGCGGCCGAGCAGCGCCGGGTCTCCGCCCGAACTCGCCCTTCTGCAAGCCTGCGCGTGGTGTGAGCGCCCTGTCGCCCGCGGCGCGGAGGTCTGGGCTATCTGCGTGGACGGCGCACCGCCGGCCGCCGGTCACGTCATCGTCCATGTGCCGGTGGGTGATCGGACGCTGCACGCCATCAGCCTGTCGCCGGAGCACGGCGCACGCCGGATCGCGTTTGTCGGGTGCGGTCCCGCCTGCCTGGACGCGATCACATCAGCGCTCGCCGCCGATTCCCGCCACGCGCGAGCTCAACCGCTGCGCACATGCATCCTCCCCGCCGCGGCGACGACAACGCTTCCCTTCGCGAGCCTGCCCGCGGCCGACCAGCAATGGATTGCCAGCCAGCTGTTGAGCAAATGCACGTGGTGTCAGCGGCCGATCGGGCCGGACGCCCAGCCCTTTGAATGCTGGTACCGGCTGGCGGATGACATCGATCCACGCAAGCTGGGCTGGCAGTCGCTCACGCTAGGCCCGCGCGTGCTCTATGGCAGAGTCGAGCGCGATCTCTCGTATGAAGGGCGCACGGGCACCTTCGCGCGTCTCGTTGTCTGCAGCGTCGAATGCGGAGACGAACTGCGGGCCGAGGTCCGCAGGTTGGCGCAACTGTCGGCGCTCCACTGACACCGATGCGCTAGTCCGAGAACTCCTTCGCGAGCTCGACGAACTCACCCTCGGGCGCGAGCGTGCGGTACTCGCGCCAGTGCGGCTTGGCCTCGGCCGAGCGGCCGAGCTTCTCGAGCGTCACCGCCAGATAAAAGTGCGCTTCGGGGTAGCCGGGGTTGATCCCGAGCGCGTCGCGGTACGCGTTCACCGCCTCGGGATAGCGCCCGAGGTCATGGTGGATGTTGCCGAGGTTGAAGTAGGCCTCGAAGCAGTCGGCGTCGACGCGAATCGCCTTTTCGTAGAGCGCCTCGGCCTCGACCAGTTCATCGCGCTCGTAGTGGATGTTCGCGAGGTTGACGACCGCCGGCACGAGCTGCGGGTCGAACAGCGCGGCCCGGCGGTAGGCCGCGGCCGCTTTGTCCAAATCCCGCGCCTCGCCATCGTCCAGCTCGGCGCCTTCGAGAAAGTACTTCGCGGCGAGCGCCTGGTTGGCGGCGGCGAGCTGCTGGGTGCGGCCGGACGGGAACAGCGTCATCTCGGCCGGCGGCGGCGTGGGCAGCGAGACGACGCGCGCAGGCGCGCGATCGGCGCGGGCCGCCTGGAAATCAAACGCGAGCTGGCCTTCCTGCTCCGACGTCATGGCGCGCAGGATGGCGTGCAGCGACACGCCCTTCGCGAGCTCCGCCGTGGCGTGCTTGATGACGTGCAGGTCCGTGAACGAATAGCGCCCGGCAATCGGCCTGACGAGGCCCCACTTGGCGAGGTAGCGCAGGTGATCGTCGCGGAGCGCGGGATACATGCCGCGCAGGTCCTTCGCGGAGTAGTAGCGCGACTTCAGCGTCTCGAGGTCCGGCAACCCGGCTTCGCGGCACAGGTCGCCTTCGCTCATCACGCGATGCACGTTCGCCGGCACCTCCAGCAACTCCGTGCCGGCCACGATGATCGTCGTCACGGGCGTAAGGTCGGGGAGGAAGACGCCGCCGAGGCGCTCGACGAGCGCTCGGGTATCGCGCTTGGACAACACGGTCAGCTTCCCGAGGAGAGAGACGTGCTGCCCTGAGAAGGGCCGGTCGGCCGACAGCGTGATCACGGCGTGTCGTCGGCCACGATATCATCACCCATGCTCCTCGCGGCGGACGTCGGCGGCACCAAGACGCTGATTGGCCTGTTCGCCCCGCCCCGGGCGCAGGACGGGCGGCCGAAGCCACAGGTCATGCGCGAGTTCGTCACGCTCGACTTCAACAGCCTGGAAGACCTCATCGAGGCGTTCATCGAGGAGACCGGCGCCGGAAACACCGTCGACGCCGTGTGCGTCGGCATCGCCGGCTCCGTGACCGGCCTCGTCGCCCGTCTGACGAACGTGCCGTGGCTGGCCGACGCCTCGTTCGTGCCCGGGCGCTTCGGCGGCTGCCCCGTCCGGCTCGTGAACGACCTCGAGGCGATGGCGTCCGCCGTGCCGGTGCTCGAGCGCGAGGAGCTGGCGGTGCTGCAGGAGGGCGTCGCGGTGCCGTCCGGCAACGCGGCGGTCATCGCGGCGGGCACGGGCCTCGGCGAGGCGCTGCTGCACAACGTGGACGGGCGGTTTATCCCGTCGGCGACCGAGGCGGGCCACTCGGACTTCGCCGCGCGAACGCCGCGCGAGCTGGCGCTTGTCGAGCAGTTGACGCGCATCCACGGACGCGCCGAGATCGAGCGCGTCATCTCCGGCCCCGGGCTCGTCAACCTGTTTCGGTTCACGCACGGCGTGCCGGGCCGCAGCGCCTCGTGCGCCGTCGGGCCGGACGTGGATCCCGGCGAGATGCCGGCGGCGATCAGCGCGGCGGCGCTGGAGGGCCGGTGCGACCGCTGTGGAGAGGCCCTGGACATGTTCGTCGAGGCGTACGGCTCCGAGGCCGGCAACCTCGCGCTCCGATCGGTGGCCACGGCGGGCGTCTACATCGGCGGCGGCATCGCGCCCAAGATCCTGCCGGCGCTCCAGAGCGGGCTGTTCATCGACGCCTTCCGCGACAAACCGCCCCTCACCGACCTGCTCCGGACCGTCCCCGTGGCGGTGATCCTCAACCCGGCCGCGGGACTCCTCGGCGCGGCGGTCAGAGCCGCGGCGTTGGTCTAATGGAGGCCGGGGCTTTGGCCCCGGCGCAGTGCCGGGTCTGAAGACCCGGCCTCCATCTAAAGACCCGGCCTCCATCCGACACGTAACAGCGGTTTGACTTGCCCCGACCTCGGCCATAGCATCGAGGATCAATAGTGACTTTCCCTGGAGGATTGATGCGCCACAAGCTCTGCATTTTCACGGCCGCGGTGATGCTGCTCATCCCGATCGCCGCGTTCGCTCAACAGACCGGCACGCTGGCCGGCAAGGTCACGGCCACCGATAACTCGCTCCTGCCGGGCGTCACGGTCGAAGCACGCTCGGACGTGTTGCCGGGCCCGCGCGTCACGGTGACGGACAGCACGGGCACGTACCGATTTCCGACGCTGCCCCCGGGCAGCTACACCGTGACGTTCACGCTGTCCGGCATGCAGACGGTCACCAAGCAGGCGGCGGTCCAGTTGCGCGCGGAGACGTTTGCGGATGCGACGCTCGGCGTGAAGGCCCTGGAGGAGACCGTCAACGTCACCGCGACGACGTCGCTCGTCAACCGCGAGGCGTCGACGATCACGAGCGCGGTCAGCAGCCAGGACATCGCGGGCCTGCCCCTCGGTCAGGAGTTCCGCGATCTGCTTCGGCTCATTCCTGGCGTGCAGGTCACGCCGGACGCGGTCCGCGGGCCGAGCTCCGGCGGCAGCGGCCAGGACAACGTCTACCAGTTTGACGGCGTCAACGTGACGCTGCCGTTGTTCGGGACGCTCTCGGCCGAACCGGCGACGCACGACATCGCGCAGATGACGACGACCAAGGGCGGCGCGCGCGCGATCGACTTCGACAGGTCCGGCGGTTTCACGGTGGATTCCGTCAGCAAGTCGGGCTCCAGCACGTACCATGGCCAGCTCGGGATTCAGTTCCAGACGGACCGGATGGCCGCGGCGCTCAACAGCGGGCAGGTGTCGCGCTACGAGCAGAACCGGCTGTGGGCGGACATGAACCTGGGCGGGCCCATCCTCAAGGACCGGGCCTACTTCTTCGGGTCGTTCTACCGCCCCACCAACAACCGCGCGAACCGGGCCAACGCGTATGGCACCCTGCCGGACTACCAGGGCACGCGCAACGAGGGATTCGGGAAAGTCACGGTCACGCCGCGGAGCGGCGCGCTCGTCAATTTCAGCTGGCGGCGGTCGCACCGGTTCGAAAAGAGCGACCTCTTCGGCGCCTTCTCGGCCGACACCACGGGCACGGGCAACGAATCGTGGCTCAATATCGGCACGCTGGACGGCTCCTGGATCATCACGGACCGGAGCTACGTGACGTTCAAGTACACGCACTTCGCGAACGAGAATCAGGGCCGGCCGGACACGATCGCCTCGGTGGTCCCGTCGACCGACGTCGGCACGCTGCTCGACATCACCAATCTGCATCAGCTCGGGCGGCTGTCGGTGCCCGCCCCGATTACGGGTCAGACGGCGTACAACGCGTTCATCCAGCCGCTCATCAACCGGTACGGTTACGTCTGCACCGCGCCGACCTGCACGGCCAACACCGGCCTGCCGACCGGCGGAGGCCTCGTGGGAAATGGACTGCAGTTCGATCTATCCGACTATTTCCGGACCGCGGGCCAGATTGGCTACAACGTCACCTTCGGCCGCGCGATGAGCCACGAGGTGCACGTCGGCTACCACCGTTCCGTCG
>JANOGJ010000247.1:0-2455 GCA_031405995.1 Acidobacteriota bacterium | reverse complement strand
ATGGAAATTGGCCCGGTCGCCGGCTTTACGGCCGGCATCGCCATCCTGTTCATCATCGTCATCGCGCTCGCGGGCGTCGGCGTCGCGTTCGTCAACGCGCTCAGCGAGAGTCCGTGGGGCGTCTTCACGATCGCGACGACGATCCCGCTCGCCCTGCTGATGGGCCTGTACATGTACAAGATCCGGCCCGGCCGGGTCACCGAGGCCACCGTTGTCGGCGTCATCGGGCTGCTGCTCGCCGTCGTCGCGGGCCGCTGGGTGGCCACGTCCGCGTGGGCGGAGTACTTCACGCTCTCGCGCAACGGCGTGCTGGGATCGCTCGCCATCTACGGGTTTTTCGCGTCGGTGCTGCCCGTCTGGCTGCTGCTCGCGCCGCGCGACTACCTCAGCGCGTTCCTGAAGGTCGGCACCGTGGCGTTTCTCGTCATCGGCGTCACCATCGTGAATCCGACGCTGAAGTTTCCGGCCTTCAGTGAGTTCACGAGCGGCGGCGGGCCGATCATTCCGGGCATGCTGTTTCCCTTCGCGTTCATCACGATCGCCTGCGGCGCCATCTCAGGCTTCCACTCGCTCATCGCGTCGGGCACCACGCCCAAGATGATCAACAAGGAGCGCGACATCCGGCCGATTGGGTACGGCGCGATGTTGATGGAAGGCCTGGTCGGCATCATGGCGCTCGTCGCCGCCGCGTCGATGAATCCGGGCGACTACTTCGCGATCAACACGCCGCCCGCGGTCTACGCGACCCTCGGACAGCAGGTGGTCGACCTGCCGGCGATCGAAGCGGCAGTCGGCGAACGCGTGACAGGCCGCACCGGCGGCGCCGTCTCCCTCGCGGTCGGGATGGCCCAGGTCTTCAGCGGCCTGCCCGGCATGCGCGGCCTGATGGACTACTGGTACCACTTCGTCATCATGTTCGAGGCCCTCTTCATATTGACCGTCATCGATGCCGGCACGCGTGTGGGGCGGTTCATCGTCGGAGAATTCCTGGGGAAAGCGTACAAACCGCTGGCCAACCCAGCCTGGATGCCCGGCGCCGTGCTTTGTACGCTCCTGGTCGTCGGCGGCTGGGGCTACTTCATCTGGACGGGTGACATCGCCACCATCTGGCCCATGTTCGGCATCGCGAACCAGTTGCTCGCCTCGGTCGCGCTCGCGGTCGCGACAACCATCCTCATCAACCTCGGACGGTACCGCTACATCTGGGTCACGCTCATCCCGCTGTCGTTCCTCAGCGTGACGACGCTCACGGCCGGATTCCTCACCGTGAAGAACAACTTCTGGCCGATGGCCACCGGGCCCAATCCGGCCCTGCACACGCAGGGGTACATCAACAGCTTCTGCACCGTGACGATGATGGTGCTCGTGCTCATCATCCTGGGCGCGGCGGTCCGGAAGTGGGTGGCGGTGGGGAAGACGGGCGTGGATCCGGATCTCGTGGGGCGGAACATCGCAACGCCGGAACCTGTCTAAGCCACTGTGCTTTTGAACGACATCCGCTACGCCCTTCGCGGCCTGTGGCTGAGCAAGGGGTTCGCGGTTGTCGCGATCCTCTGCCTCGGCTTCGGCATCGGACTGAACACGACCATCTTCAGCGTCGTCGACGGCGTCCTGCTGAAGCCGTTCCCGTACGCCGACCCCGAGCGCCTCGTCGTCCTCGGCATGCACAACGAGCCGCTCGACGTCCAGAACGGCTCCCTCTCCTATCCGGACTTCAAGGATTGGAAGGCCGCCAGCGCGTCGTTCGCCCAGATGGCGACGCTCAGTGGCCGCAGCCTGACGATCTCCGACGGCGGCGAGCCGACGCGGTATGCGGGGGCGCTCGTGACCTGGGACCTGTTTCCCCTGCTGGGCGTCTCGCCGATTCTCGGGAATCAGTTCACGCCCGAGCAGGACGCGCCGGGCGGCGGCGGCGTCGCGCTCATCAGCCACGCCGTGTGGACGCTGCGGTACAACCGGGATCCGCAGGTCGTCGGCCGCAAGATCCTCGTCAATGCCGTGCCGGCCGTGATCGTCGGCGTGATGCCCGAACGGTTCGAGTTCCCGGACAACCAGAAGATCTGGATGCCCCTCACGCCCGTCATGTTCCAAGACAAGCGAGACGCGCGTCGCCTGTTCACCTTCGGCCGGCTCAAGCCCGGCGCCACGATGGAGCAGGCCGAAGCTGACCTCCAGGGCATCGCCCGGCGACTGAGTGACGCGCATCCGGACACGAACAAGGGCTGGGGCGCGGGGGTCGTGACGCTGCGCGAGAGGTTGATCCCGCCCGACGTCACGCGCGTCATCTGGCTGATGATGGCGGGCGTCACACTGGTGCTGTTCATCGCGTGCTCCAACGTCGCCAACCTGCAGCGGGCGCGCGCGTCGGCGCGCCGCCGCGAGATGTCCGTGCGCGCCGCGCTCGGCGCAGAGCGCAAGCGCATCATCACGCAACTCCTCACCGAGAGCGTCGTGC
>JANOGJ010000242.1:0-1735 GCA_031405995.1 Acidobacteriota bacterium | reverse complement strand
TCGCGAACGTCCGACTGGAAGCGCAGCGTGACGCCCAGCTCGGCGCAACGCTCTTGGAGGATGTTCAGCAGCTTCTGGCGGGCGATGCCCGCGAATCCGTGCCCGCTCGACGTGATGACGCGATCGCCGACGTGCACGTCGATGTCGTCCCAGTGGGCGAAGCTGGCGGTGATCTGGTCGCAGGTCGCCGCATCGGCGGCGCGGAAATTCTCGAGCGTCTGGTCGGAGAAGACCACGCCCCAACCGAACGTGTCGTCAGGCCGGTTGCGTTCGAGGACGGTGATGTCGATGTCGGGGCGGGCGCGTTTCAGGAGCAGGGAAAAGTACAACCCGGCCGGTCCGCCGCCGACGACCGCGACTTTCACGTCCGCGCCTCCCGTGAACGCACGGGACAGGATACGTCGAAACCGCAGTAAGATTCGGACCGAGCACACCGGTGAGTGCGGGACGAAGTGGAGGCACGTTATGAGCAAGCGTCACGTTCTGCTCGTGGTGGTCGCGTCGCTGATCTTGCTCACGCCTGTCGCGGCCGACAAGCGCCTCTTCACGGACGCGTTTCCGCCGGCCGAGTTCGCCGCGAGGCGCGCCCAGGTGATGGCCGCCATCGGCGACGCCGTCGCCATCATCACCGGGGCCACCGAGCAGCCCAACTACGAGAAGTTCAAGCAGAACAAGCAGTTCTTCTACCTCTGCGGCGTCGAAGTCCCGCGCGCGATGCTGCTCATCGACGGGCGCGCGAAGACGTCGACGCTCTTCCTGCCCGCGCGGACGCCCGCGAGCGACAACTCCGAGGGCCCGCTCCTCGCGCCCGGCGACGAAGCGAAGCGCCTCACCGGGATCGAGGCCGTCGTCGATCGCGCCGGCTTCGACGCGGCGCTGAAGGCGATTGCCGCCGAAGCGCGCCACATCTACGTGCCGTTCCGCGAGGAGTCGATCGGCGCCGTCGCGACCGACCGCGTGCGCGCCCACGAACGGGCCACCGCGCAGGATCCCTGGGACGGGCGCAAGTCGAAGGAAGCGGTCTTCAGGGAGAAGGTCCAGGCGGCCGCCCTGAAATCGGAGGTCGTGGACCTCGATCCCGTGCTCGACCGCATGCGCGTGGTGAAGTCACCGGCCGAGATCAAGCTTGTCCGTGAAGCGACCCGGATCGCGAGCCTCGCCATCCTGGAAGGCATGAAGGCGGCCGAAGTCGGGATGTACGAGTACGAGATCGAGGCGATCGCCGACTACGTCTTCAAGCGGCACAACGCGATGGGCATCGGGTACTTCGCCCTCGTCTCGGCCGGCACGAATGCCTTCTGGCCGCACTACCATGCCGCCCAGTCGAAGCTCGAGGACGGCGACCTCGTGCTCTTCGACTACGCGCCCGAGTTCAAGTACTACACCTCGGACGTCACGCGCATGTTCCCGGCGAACGGGCGCTTCTCGCCGCGCCAGCGCGAGATGTACGGCATCTACGTCAAGCTCTACCAGGCGTTGATGTCGTCGATCGGGCCCGGCCCAGCGGAGCCCCGCCTCAAGAACGCGCACGCGAAGATGACCACCATCATGGCGTCGTTCACGTTCGCCGACGCCAAGGTGAAAGAGGCAGCGACGGCCTTCGTGGCGCGCGCTACGCGAGCGGCGGCCGGAGCTACGGCCACGGCGTCGGCCTGGAAGTGCACGACGTCTCCGGCGGCTTCGACGGCAACTACCGGCCCGGCATGATCTTCACCATCGAGCCCGCGCTCACGAT
>JANOGJ010000220.1:0-1670 GCA_031405995.1 Acidobacteriota bacterium | reverse complement strand
CGAACGTCCCGTTGGTAATGAAGTTCGCGGGCACGACGTTCAGGAGGGCCGAGTCGCTCGTCGAGCCGGTGCCCGCCGTCGCGATGACCCGGTACAGGTTGTTTTTCAAGAGCAGCGTCGCGTTAGTGACCGTGAGCGTGTTCGTCGTCACGCCGCTGTACGGCGCGACGTTCGTGAGCGGCGTCCAGAGGCCGCCGCCATTCGTCGACACATACCACTGGAACGTCGCCGGGGTGAGCGTGTCGGCGGCGAAGAGCGCGGTTTGCCCGACGGTGACCGTCTTGTTCAGCGGCTGCTTCGTGAACGTGGTCCCGACCGCGGGCAGGACGATGAGGGAGACGCCGTCCGAGGTCGCCGTGCCCAGGCCGTTGCTGACAATCACGCTGTAGAACCCGTAGTCGTGGAACTGGACGTTCGTCAGCGTCAGCGTGCTGGTCGTGGCGCCGGCGATCGGCGCGCCGTTCTTCAGCCACTGGTACCGCAGCGTCGCGGTGCCGGTCGCGGTGACGGTGAACATCACGGTCGTACCGGCGGTGACGCCGGGCTGCGGCAGTGGCGGGACGGTGATCACCGGCGCGCCGACGGGCACCGTGCAGGAATAGATGGAGACATTGTCGACGAACCAGCCGTTGGCGCCGACGAAGCCATCCGATCCGATGCGGAATCGGAACCGGACATTCTGGCCGGACAGCGACTGCAGATTGAGGCGCGTCTTCTTGTACCCGTACGAGGCGCTCGAAAACGCCTGCCGGTCGCCCAGGGGATTGCCGGTCCCGCCCACGATCACGTCGTTGTAGAACTGGCCGCCGTCGATCATCACAAACGTGACTTCGTTCCACATCGTGCCGCCGTCGTTGGAGTACTCGACCACGCCGCCGTCGAACGAGGTGTCGAAGTCGAACGAGTGGTTGAACATCATCCGGCCGGCCGGCGGCACCACGACGCTCGCGGGCATCTGCAGGCGGTGATCCGCAATGACGTCCGGGTCGGCGCCCCACGTGCTGAAGGCGCCGTCGAACACGTTGAACGTCTGCAGGCCCCAATTCGTCGCCGTGGTCGACGTGGTCTGCCAGATCGGCAGGGTGCCCTCGAACCCGTCCTGGAACACGTAGGTCGGCGAGCCGCCCGCCGGGCAGATCGACGGCTCCGCCACCTGCATGAACTCGATGCAGCCCCACTGCGCGTTCATCTCCACCGCCAGGAGCGACTTGTTCACCTCCGCGCAGTCGGCCGGCGTGATGCCCGCCACGCCGATCTGGTCGGAGCAGGACTGGTTGAGCGCGTTGAAGTTGTCGAGGAAGCTCGACGAGGTCGTGAGATAGGTGCTGAGCGCGCGGTACTGGACCTTGGTCGCCTTCGTGAGGCCGATGCCCGTGATCGTGTAGCCGTTGTAGGTGCCGCCGTCCACCATCAGCGCAAAGGCGTGATTCGGGACGCCGCTGTTGCCGTGCACGCCGCCGCCGTCGGAGGTCGCGTCGCACCAGAAAAACCCGGTATCGCTCATCTTGCCGGGGTTGCCGAAGATCGTCGGGTCCATCATGTCGCGGATGGCGCCGAACACCGGCAGGTCCTCGCCCATCTGCCACTTCACGCCCGGCGTATCGGCGGGCGTGACGTTGGTCTGGTCAATCGCCTCGCCGAAGATGTCCGAGTACGACTCGTTCAGCGCG
>JANOGJ010000145.1:0-1681 GCA_031405995.1 Acidobacteriota bacterium | reverse complement strand
GGTCGAACTTGTAGTAGCCGTCGCCGCGCGTGATCTGGCCCAGCTGCGCCGGATCGTCGAAGCAGGCCGACGGCAGCGCCGTGCCGCCGCTCGCTTCGAGCATGCGCAGCGCCGCACCGGGAACCGGCGTGCGGACGATCGCGCCGTACACGACGCCGTTCGGTGTGATCGGCAGGTTGAGGTTCTGGAGATTGCTGCCCGACGGGACCAGGATGTCCGTGATGCGCTGCGGGCCGTTTGTGAAACCTGAGTCCGCGGTGCCGAGCGAGGCCGTGCCCGCGCCCGCATCCGGTGCGCGGAAGCGCAGCTCGTAGCGGTCGCCGTTCGTCACGTTCGGCGCGACGCCCGCGATCCGGTACACGCCGGCGCCGTCAACGACCACCGACTGCAACGGGGTGCCGTTACGATACAGGTCGACGATCCAGCTCTGCAGCGCGCGCTCGCCGCCGTCCTGCACGCGATCGAAGTCGGCGTCGTGCCAGGCCGCGCCGTTCAGCACGCCGATGCCCGGCATGCCGCCCACCGCGATCGAGACGCTCGCGCTCGCGGTCCGGGTCGGGTCGTTCCAGTAAACGGTGCCCGTGTTCGTGACCACCGTGCCCATCGCGAGGCTGGGACTGATCACCGCGCGGAAGCGCAGGACGATCGACGCGTTCGGCGCGAGCGGCCCGACCGTCGCGCCGTAGTCGGCGGTGATGAGCGAGCCCGCGACGGTGACTCCGACCGCCGAGCCGTTCATGAGCGCCGTGCCTGCGACGTAGGTCAGCGTGCCCGGTGTTGCCGCCTCGAGATCGTCGCGGATCACCGCCTGAGAGACCGGCACTGCGCCGAGGTTCACGACGCGCACCACGTACTCGAGCGTCGACCCGGCGAGCGCCGCACCGCCGCCGACCACCGCGACCTGCTTGGTGATCGAGAGCTGCTGCGCGTTGCCAACCACGACCTCGGTCGGCTCCGGACCGGTGGTCGGGTCGCCGTCGCCGTCGGTCAGCAGGTCTGGCAGCTCGTTGCTCTCCACGAGCGCCTGGTTGCGGATGATCGTGCCCGCGGCGACGCCCGCGTTCACGCGCAGCTCCAGCTGGAGAACTGCGCTCTCGCCGGCGCCGATCGTGCCCACGGCCACGCCCGCTACCAGCGGCGAGACCCCGCCGTCCGGCCGGCCCACGGGCACACCGTTCAGGGTCGTGGAGTCCGGGACGTAGGCCGTGTTCGCGGGCACCGAGTCGCGGAGCACGACGCCGGTCGCCGCGACGCCGCCGGTGTTGTAGACCGTGATCGTGTAGCGGAGCACGTCGCCCGGATCGACGACGCCGGTCGTCCCTCCGTCCACGAGCAGCGCCGCGCTCTTGGGCGCGAAGATCACCGCGCGGTCGCCCACCGCATCGCGCGTGGGATCGTCCGGAGCCGCCGTGTCGGGGTCGTCCGAGGGCTGGTCGGTGACTCCGCCGCCCGGCGCGCTCACGAAGCCCTGGTTCGAGACGATCGTCCCGTTCACCGCGGCCGCGTCGACAACCACGTCGAAGACGATCGTGGCGACGTTGTCCGGCGTGGCGGAGGCATCCGCACGCAGCGCGCCCGGCGTCGGATTCTCGGAGGCGTAGATCGCGATGCCGGCCGCGAGCGGCGAGCTGCCGGACGGGCCGTCCGGTACCGGGGTTCCGTTCAGCCTTGTGCTGCCGGC
>JANOGJ010000019.1:0-4264 GCA_031405995.1 Acidobacteriota bacterium | reverse complement strand
GGACCGTCATCGACCGCGAGGTCGAAGACGGATGGGTAGGGGTGACGTTAGTAATCGATAATCGATAATCGATAATCGACAATCTGGAATCGACGATCGAAGATCGACAATTGACGATCACCGATTACCGATTACCGATTGCCGATTGCCGATTGCCGATTGCCCTACGTCCACCCCCACGTTGTCCACATCGCGCTGAGCAGAACCGTCGGCGCCAGATCGGCCCGCAGCGTGCGGGGACCGAGGTGAACCAGCCGCGCGCCCGCGCCCGCCGCCCGCGCCACTTCGTCGTCCGTCCATCCGCCCTCGGGCCCGACAAGGACCAGCGCGGTCGCTGGTCGCGGCCCCAGTCCTCCAGCCGCCCCCGCGCGCCGCGGCTCCACGCACATGAGGACTCGCTCGGCGACCGGCGGCGCGAGGACCTCGTCGAGGGTCGCGACCGGCCGCACGACCGGCACCGTGGCCCGGCCGCACTGCTTCACCGACGCGACGGCGACCCGCTGCCACCGCTCAACCGCGGCCCGGGAGTCGCGAGCCCGCGCCGGAACCGCGACGTGCGTCGTCGACAACGGCACGATCGCGGTCACGCCCAGCGCCGTCGCCTCCCGAATCACGGTCTCCATCCCGTCACCCTTCTGCAGTCCCACGCCCAGCGTCACCTGAACGGGAGGCTCGGGCACTGGCACCATCGCCGCGCCGAGCTGCACCACCACGCCCGCCCGGCCCGCGGTCCCGACGGTCCCGGTCCACTCGTGGCCCCGGCCGTCGAACACGGTCACCGCCGCGCCGGCACCAAGGCGCAGCACTCTCATGAGGTGGTGCGCCTCGACGTCGGGCAGACGCACGCTTTCCTCGGACGGGTCGACGAGGGGAACGAAGAAACGATGGGACATTGACGGGATTCTAGGACGGTATACTCGTCGCCGCATGGTGTTTCGCGGGCAGTCGCTCGGCAAGTACCGCATCCTCGAACCGCTGGGGAGCGGCGGGTTCGGCACCGTGTACCTCGCGGAAGACACCTGGATCGACAAGCGCGTCGCCTTGAAGGTCCCCCACCGGCAGAATCTCGACTTCGGCGAACTGCTGCGGGAGCCTCGCCTGCTCGCGTCGCTCAACCACCCCAACATCGTCACCGTGATCACGGCGGAGAAGCAGGACAACGTCTTCTTCATCGTGATGGAGTACGTCCCGGGCGACACGCTGGAGACGATCATCGCGACCAAGGGCGCCCTGGACCTCGGCCTCGTGCTCGACTACACGTGCCAGATTGCGAACGCGGTCGAACACGCGCACAAACAGACCGTGATCCACCGCGACCTGCGCCCGGCCAACGTGTTTGTCACGTCGGCGGGACTGCTGAAGGTGGGCGACTTCGGCACCTCGCGCTTCCTCGAGATTGCCGCCCACGGCACGACGGTGATCGGCAGCCCGCCCTACATGGCGCCCGAGCAGTTCGAGGGCCGCGCGGTCTTCGCCTCGGACCTCTACTCGCTGGGCGTGACGATGTATCAGATGTTGACGGGCATGCTGCCGTACGACACGCCGGCGCCCGCGGATATTGACCGGCTGCGCCGTGGCGAGCTGGTGACACCGCCGCGCCAGCGCAACCCGCAGGTGCCGGGCGTCATCGACGACATCGTGATGAAGGCGCTCGCCGGCGAAGTGTCGAGCCGCTACCAGCGCGCCGAGGACCTGCTGGCCGATTTGATACGAGCGCGGGGCGAAATAACGGTGCGGCGCCCGGCGCCCGAGATGCCGGCGGCCGTCGCCGCGGTGGCGATGCCGCCCGCGCGAGATCGAGCCGTCGCGCGCCCGGCCGCCTCGCCGTCGCGCGTGCGCACGCGCGAGATCGCGGCCGGACGTTTCTGCTGGAATTGCCGCAAGCCGCTGCCCGCGCGCGCCGCGAAGTGCCCGTTTTGTGGTGAAAGTCAGTAACACGTACTGGTAAGATTCCGGTCGGAGGCCCTCAATGTCCTTCAGCGGCACCGGTAAGGTGTGGATGAATGGCAAGATCGTCGATTGGGCCGACGCCACCATCCACGTCGCGTCACACGTCATTCACTACGGCTCGGCCGTGTTCGAGGGCCTGCGCTGCTACGACACGCCGAAGGGCTCGGCGTTCTTCCGGCTCGACGCGCACATGCGCCGCCTGTACGATTCGGCGCGAATCTACCGCATGGAGTACGCGCTCGATCGCCCCGCGCTCACGCGCGCCGTCGTCGAGACCGTGCAGGCCAACGGCCTGCCGGCCTGCTACATCCGGCCATTGATCTATCGCGGTTACCACACGCTCGGCGTCAACCCGCTGCCGTGTCCGGTTGAAGCCGCCGTGCTCGTGTGGGACTGGGCCGCGTACCTCGGGCCCGAAGCGCTCGACAAGGGCGTCGACGTGCGCGTCAGTTCCTGGTCGCGCATGGCCCCCAACACGCTGCCGGCGATGGCCAAGTCCGTCGCCAACTACGCCAACTCCGGCCTGATCAAGATGGAGGCGGTGCTCGACGGCTACAGCGAAGGCATCGCGCTCGACACGGAGGGCCGCCTGAGCGAAGGCAGCGGCCAGAACCTGTTCCTCGTGCGCGACGAGGTGCTGTTCACGCCGACGCTCGCCGCCTCGGTGCTGCCGGGTATCACGCGCGACACCATCCTCACGCTCGCGCAGGACCTGGGCTTTACGGTGCGCGAGCAGGACATGCCTCGCGAAATGCTGTACGTCGCCGACGAGGTGTTTTTCGTGGGCACGGCCGCCGAGATCACGCCGATCCGGTCGGTGGACAAGATCCAGGTCGGGAGCGGGCGGCGCGGCCCCGTGACGACCGCCGTGCAGCAGGCCTTTTTCGACTACATCAACGGCGCGGTGCCCGACCGGCACGGCTGGCTCACGCCGGTCGAGATCCGGCCGACGAAAGCTGAAAGGGCCCCGGCCGTCCCCGTCCCTTCGTCCTAGCGTCGGATCGCGCGGGGGCGTTGGGCGGAAACGGCAAGGGATTTGCAGTAGTCGTGAGGCTTGCGGGGCAGGCGCAATGACATTTGACCAACTAATCACGACGGCCGGCACGCGCGGCGCCTCGGACATCCACCTCAGGGCGGGTCATGTCCCACTCGTCCGCATCGACGGCTCACTGGAACGCTGGACGTCGGTCGCGGCCGTCAGCGCCGCGGACCTCGACGCGTTCGCGGCCCGGCTGCTGTCGCCGGTGCATCAGGAGCGCCTCCGGACCAAGCTCGAGGTCGACGTCGCCTGGCAGGCCCCGGGCGTCGGCCGCGTGCGCGCCAGCGTGTTCCGCCAGCGCGGCACGGTCGCCATCTCGATGCGCCTCATCCCGTCCGACGTGCCGTCGCTCGAAGCGCTCGGGCTGCCGGCCTCGGTCGTCGCGCTCTCCGAGGAATCGCGCGGCCTCGTCCTGGTGACGGGCGCCACCGGCAGCGGCAAAAGCACGACGCTCGCCGCGCTCGTCGACCTCATCAACCGCACCCGCGCGCTCCACATTCTCACGATCGAAGACCCGATCGAGTTCGTCCACGAGGACCGGCGCGCCGTCGTCACGCAGCGCGAAGTCGGGTTCGACACGCCGGGGTACGCGCCCGGCCTGCGCAGCGCGCTGCGCCAGGACCCGGACGTCATCCTCATCGGCGAAATGCGCGACGCCGAGACCGTCGAGACGGCGCTCGTCGCCGCCGAGACGGGCCATCTCGTGCTGTCGACGCTGCATACCCTCGACGCGCCTGAGACCGTCAACCGCATCGTGTCCGTCTTCCCGCCGCACCAGCAGGGGCAAATTCGCCACCAGTTGTCGCGCGTGCTGCGCGCCTCGATCTCGCAGCGCCTGATGCCGCGGGCCGACGGCCGGGGCCGCGTGCTCGCGGCCGAGGTCCTCATCGCCACGGCCTTTATCCGGGACTGCATCCAGGACCCGGACAAGACGGCGATGATCGGCGACGCCATTGTCCAGGGCGCGTCGCAGTACGGCATGCAGAGCTTCGACCAGGCGATTCTCCATCTCTGCCAGCAGGACCTCGTCACGGTCGACGAGGCGCTGCACTGGGTCACCAACGTCGAGGAATTCCGGATGCGCTTGCGCGGCATCACGCCGGGCAGCGCGGCGGCGTCCATCGGCCTGTCCGGCCGCTCCGACGTCGAACGCTTCGGGTCTTAACAGATCCGAGGGGCTTCGCCCCTCGGACACCCCTACGGCGTGGCGCGGGGGGGCCCCCAAACCCCCCACCCACCCCCCCCCACCGCGCCCCAGCAGGCACGGGTAAAAGA
>JANOGJ010000104.1:0-12064 GCA_031405995.1 Acidobacteriota bacterium | reverse complement strand
CGCGCTGATCGCGGCGCCGATGATCGGTCCCGCCGCCGATCCCGGGGTCTGAAGACCCCGGGCTCCAGATTCCTTGGAGGCCGGGTCTTTAGACCCGGCATATCCCGGGGTCTGAAGACCCCGGGCTCCATCCTTGGCCGTCAGCTTCGGCGGCGGCGGCGGCCACGTCACCGCGCCGTCCTTCACGACCGTCGCGCCGCGCACGACCTCGTCCGCGAAATCGACGACGAGCACGCCGTCTTTCTTCGGACACATGTCGGTGAGGAGGTGCCGCAAGTTGGTCGCGTAGAGCTGGCTGGACTGCGCCGCGAGACGGCTGGGCAGATCCGTGTACCCGATGATCGTCACGCCGTCCTTCTTCACGACGCGGCCGGGCTCCGTCAGCTCGCAGTTGCCGCCCTGCTCGGCGGCGAGGTCCACGATCACGCTGCCCGACTTCATGAGCCGCGCCGTCTCCGCCGTGATGAGTTTCGGCGCCGGCTTGCCGGGAATGAGCGCGGTCGTGATGATGATGTCGACGTCGGCCGCCTGTTTCGCGAACAGGGCCATCTCCGCCTTGATGAACGCGGGGCTCATCACCTTGGCGTAGCCGCCGACGCCCGCGCCTTCTTCCTTGAAGTCGAGTTCGAGGAACTCGCCGTCCATGCTCTCGACCTGCTCTTTGACTTCCGGGCGGGTGTCGAACGCGCGGACGATGGCGCCGAGGCTCCTGGCGGCGCCGATGGCGGACAGGCCCGCGACGCCGGCGCCAATCACCAGCACTTTCGCCGGCGGAATGCGGCCGGCGGCGGTGATCTGGCCCGTGAAGAACCGGCCGAAATGCTGCGCCGCCTCGATGACGGCGCGGTAGCCGGCGATGTTGGCCATCGAACTGAGGGCGTCCATCTTCTGGGCGCGTGAGATGCGGGGCACGCTGTCCACCGCGAGCGCGGTCACGCCCTTCTCGGAGAGGCGTTTCAAGAGGTCCGGGTTCTGGCCGGGCCAGAGGAACGCGATGAGCACCTGGCCGGCATGCAGCAGGTCCACTTCGTCGCGGTTCAGGCCCGGGTGCCGCTCGGGCGCCCTGACTTTCAGGATGATGTCGTTCGTGGACCACAGACTGGCCGGGTCGTCGACGATGGTGACGCCGGCCTGCCGGTAGGCGGCGTCCTCGAAGCTGGCGTTCACGCCGGCGCCGGCCTCGATCGCGACCGTGAATCCAAGCTTCTGCAACTGGGCGGCGACATCGGGAGACGTCGCCACCCGCCTCTCGCCGTCGTGGGTTTCTTTCGGGACGCCAATCCTCATCGGTCACCAAGGCTATATCAAGTCTGTGATCTCGAAGTCGTGGCGCCGTCGCGCGGGCTGAACTATACTTCGCCGTCCCCAGAGTTTGGACCAAACCAGTGCCGCCGCGCCTGATTCGCGACTCGTGCCCTCCGGCCATGGCGTTTGCCATTGTGGCGATTGTCGGCCTTGGCGGATCCTGCATGACGGCACCTCAAGTTGCGCCATCCCAATCCCCCCTCGGCAAGAACTTCGACCTGCGCGTCGGCCAGACCGTCCAGATCGCCGGCGAGGGGCTGACGGTGACCTTCGAGCGCGTCGCCGAGGACTCGCGCTGCCCCACCAATACCAAGTGTGTCTGGGAGGGCGATGCGGTCGTTCGCCTCGCCCTGCAGGGTCAGAACGCCGAGCGCGGCACCGTGAACCTGCACACCCAGGCGGCCTCGCGCGAGGCCGGTTTCCAGAAGTACCGGCTACGGCTCGTGCAACTCGTGCCATGGCCGAAAGACAGCGGCGGCATCCCCGCCGAGACGTACATCGCGACCCTCGTTGTTACTAGGAGCCCATAGCAGCCATGGCACACACACCCCGTTTCGCCCTGCGGTCATTCATCGCCCGTATCGCGCGAGTGAACCTCCGGTTCGCCGTCGTCACCGTGCTGGTGGGCGCCGCGATGGTGAGCTCCTCCACGCGGGCGCAGCGCGCGGCCGCGCCGGAAAACTTCGACGTGCGCTCGGAGAAGAGCGCTGCCGTGGCGGCGTACCTGTCGCGCTTCCCCGCGCCGGCGTCGTTCGGCGACGTGGCGGGCGCGCGGGCGACGGGGCTGGCCCGGCTTCAAACCGACTTCCCGGGGATCGACATCGTCGGCCACCCGGAGTTGGGGACGCCCGAGCTGGTGGGCGTGCGGCCCGGCACCGGCTTCCTGACCGTGCCGACAACCGACCGACCCGCCGCCATGCGTGGCTTCCTGTCGGCGTACGCCGACGTCTACGGCCTGTCGCAGGCCCAGGTCGCGAGCCTGGAGCTGGTCGCGGACTACGCGAATCCGTCGGGCAACATGGCGTGGGTCGAGTTCGAGCAGCGCGTGAACGGCATTCCGGTCTTCCAGGGCCTGATTCGCGGCGGCTTCACCGCGCGGGGCGAGCTGGCGCGCACGACCGGGCCGCTCGTCGCGGGGCTGGACAGCGCGGCGCTCACGGCCGCGCCCGCGCTGACGGCGGCACAAGCCATCTCGCGAGCCGCGAGCCACGCGGGGTGGTCGGTGCCGGAAGGCGCCCTCGCGCTGAAGGGCCGCGACGGAGCGGGGCGGGCCATTTTCGATCGCGGACCGATGGCCGGCGACGCGAAAGCGTGGCTGCTGTACTTCCCGCTGTCGTCCGGCGCGGCGCGCCTCGCCTGGGCCACGGAGATTTGGGGCGATCCGGACGTCTTCCTGATCCTCACGGACGCCGAAGACGGCACGCTGCTCTTCCGGAAGAACCTGACGAACTACCAGACGCAGACGGCGAGCTACCGCGTGTACAACGACGACAGCCCGGCGCCGATGTCGCCGAGCACGACGGTGCCCGGCGTCGGCGCGCAGGCGCCCATGATTCTCCGGACCCTGTTCACGCTCATCGGCAACGAAGGCGCGAAGGCGTTCAACAACCTCGGCTGGATGACCGACGGCTTGAACGTGACGGACGGCAACAACGTCGAAGCCGGCCTGGACCGCGACGGCCTGGACGGCGTCGATGCGCCGATCGCCGGCGCAGCCCGCGTGTTCGACTTCGCGATCAACCCCGGCCCGGGCAATCCCCCGCCGGGCGACGATCCGCTCACGCCGGCCTTCCAGAGCGCCGAGGTAACCGACGGCTTCTACTGGACCAACGAGTACCACGATCGCCTGTACCTGCTCGGCTTCACCGAGATCGCGCGCAATTTCCAGAACGACAACTTCGGCCGCGGCGGACTCGCACTGGATCGCGTGCGTGGAGAATTCCAGGACAGTTCGGGCACGAACAACGCCAACTTCTCGACGCCTTCCGACGGCGGGCGAGGCCGCATGCAGATGTACCTCTTCACCGGCCCGACGCCCGATCGGACGAGCGGCCTCGACCACGACGTGCTCATCCACGAGTTGACGCACGGCACTTCCAACCGGCTCCACAACAACGGCGCCGGGCTCGGGACGACGTTTTCCGGCGGCATGGGCGAGGGCTGGTCGGACTTCTACGCGCGCGCGATCCTCTCGAGCGCGGCTGAGGATCCGAACGGCATCTACTCGACGGGCGGCTGGGTGACGAACCTCCTGAGCCCCGGGTATGTCGACAACTACTACTACGGCATCCGCCGCTTCCCGTACGCCAGCCGCAGCACCGTCGGCGCGAACGGCAAGCCGCACAACCCGCTGACCTTCGCCGACGTGGACCCGGCGCAAATCGACACGACCGACGGCGCGTTTCCCAACAGCCCCATCATCGCCAACACGGCGTTCCAGGTGCACAACATCGGCCAGATCTGGGCGAGCGCGCTCATGGAAGTGCGAGCGCGCTTCATCACGCGCCTGGGCTTCGCCGTCGGCAACCAGCGCATTCTGCAGTTCGTCACGGATGGCATGAAGCTCGATCCGGTCAATCCGCACTTCCTGCAGGGCCGCGACTCGATCATCGCGGCGGCCAACGCCGGCGGCGGCACGCTGGCCGACATCAACGATATTTGGGCCGGGTTCGCCACGCGCGGCATGGGCGCCAGCGCCCAGGTCCTCAACGCCGCGACCGGCACGGTTGTGGAAGCGTTCGACCTGCCCGGCATCGCGGCGGCCGGCGGGACGCTCGTCGCGGAGTCGCTGCCGAACGGCCGGCTCGATCCCGGCGAGACGGTGACTCTGTCGCTCTGCATGACCAACAACGCGTCGGTGACGAGCGGCAGCGTCACGGCCACGCTGATGCCGACCGGCGGCGTGCAGGGCCCGTCGGGTCCGCAGGTCTACGGGACGGTCGCTCCTGCCGGTAACGTGTGCCGCACCTACTCTCTGACGGTCGGCGCCGCATGCGGCGGGACGCTGACGGCGACGCTCCAGGCGCAGGAGGCCGGCGGGATGACGAGAAACCTGTCGTACCCCTTCACGGTCGGCAGCCAGGCGCCCTTCTTCAGCCAGAACTTCGATGGCGTGGCCGCGCCCGGCTTGCCCGTCGGCTGGTCGACCTCGACCCTCAGCGGCACGGCCAACCTCTGGGTCACGAGCCTCACGACGCCGGATTCGGCCCCCAACCGGGCGTTCGTCGCCAACCTCGGCACCCCCAGCGACAGCGTGCTGGTGAGCCCCACGATTCCCATGCCGCTCAGCGCCGCGACCCTGAGCTTCAGGAATCACTACAACACGGAAGCCTCGTGGGACGGCGGTGTGCTGGAGATCTCGATCAACGCCGGGGCGTTCGTCGACATCCTGACGGCGGGCGGGAGCTTCGTCACCGGCGGGTACTCGGGCACGCTCAACTCCGGCACGCCGAATCCGCTCACCGGCCGCCAGGCGTGGACCGGCAATTCGGCCACCTACGTGACCACGACCGTGACCATGCCTCCAGCCGCCGCCGGCCAGAACGTCGTCCTACGGTGGCGCATGGGATCGGACGATACCGTGAGCGCTACTGGCTGGGCGGTGGACACGATCTCGCTCTTCGTCTACACCTGCAGCAACGTGGCGCCGGTCATCACGACGCACCCGCAGAGCACCACGGTGATGTCGGGCACGACGACCACGTTGAGCGTCGTAGCGGCCGGCACGGCGCCGCTGACCTACCAGTGGTACCTGGGCGTGAGCCCCAGCATCACGACGCCGATCGGCGGCGCGACGTCGGCCAGCTACACGACGCCGGCGCTCGTGGCGCCCGCGAGCTACTGGGTGCGGGTGTCGAACATCGTCGGCCCGGCGAACTCGAACACGGCGAACATCACGATTGGGCCCGCGGCGGGCGCCGAGATGGTCACCAACGGCAACTTCGGCGCCGGTTCCACGAACTGGTCCGTCTTCGAGGTGCCCGACATCATCTGGAACGTCGTCGGCGGCGTGTTCCAGTTCTACCGCGCGAATCCCACGACGACGCCCTCGGGACAGGCCACGGTCTTTCAGGAGACAGGCCAGCCGGTGGCGGCCGGGGCGGCCATGCAGGCCAGCTTCCGGATCGGGAACAGCAGCACGGCGCGCAAGCGCATCAGCGTGCTGGTCATCGACAGCAACTTCAGCGACATCACCGTCTGCACCTTCTGGCTGCCGCCAGGGACGCCGCTGACGCTGTACACGATGAACACGCACTCGACGAAAGCGTGGACGAGCGCCGCCATCTACTTCTACGCGGCCACCAAGGGCCAGGATGGCGGCAACTACCTGCTGGACGACGTCTCGCTGACGTACCAGCCGGCGATCTCGAACACGCGCACCGACTGCATCGATCCGCTGGCGCCGGCGGCGCCGGGCGGCGTGAACGGACCGAACCTGCTGACTAACGGCGACTTCGCGACGGGCACGCTCGCGCCGTGGGGGACGTTCGGCACCATCACGCAGCAGATCGCCGCCAACGTCCTCGAGTTCATCCGGCCCAACGGGACGCCGCCGTCGGGCGTGGTCCTGCAGTCGACGGCCCAGGCGATGACCGCCAACCAGATCATGACGGCGACGTTCCAGCTCGGCAACAGCAGCGCCGTCCGCAAGCGCGTGACGGTGCTCCTGCACGACCTGACCTACGGCGACCTGATGGCCTGTACGTACTGGGTGCCGCCCGGGCAGGGACTCCTGACCTACTCGATCAAGGGCTACGCGACGGTGCCATGGGCGAACGCGACGTTGTCGGTCTACCCGGCGACGACGGGCATGGAGACGTGGATCCGGTTCGACAACGCCACGCTCTTCCGATCGCCGACGAGCGCGCCATTCGGGACTGAGTGTGTGGAACCAGTCCCGACGCCGGGAAGCTCCTGGTCTGCCGCCGCCGCGATCCCGATTCCCATCCTGGATCAAGCCGTGACCAGCGTCGGCGGCAATTTGTATTCGTTCGGCGGTGTGAGCAACGGCGTGGTCGTCGCCAACGCGTATCGATTCGACGGCGCGACATGGACGGCCATGGCCCCCGTGCCGGCCGCGCTGGAGTTTCCGGCGGCGGTGACCGACGGAACGAACATCTTCATTCTGGGCGGCGCCTCAACGGCCGGCACACCGCAGACCACGCTGTACCGGTACAACGTCGCTTTGAATACCTACACGCCGCTGGCGCCCTTCACGACCGGGACGTGGAACCATGCGGCGGTCTACCTCAACGGCAAGATCTACAAGTTTGCCGGCACCGGTCCAGCCACCGCGTCGACCAATGTGCATGAGATCTACGACGTGGCCGGTAACTCGTGGGCGGCGGGCGCCAACTATCCGCTGGCGATCAGCTTCGTGAGCGCGTTCGCGCACGGGAACTTCGTCTATGCGGCAGGCGGATTGCAAACCGCGGGATCGCTGCCTTCGCAAAAGGCGTATCGATACGATCCGGTGTCGAACACCTGGGACGATCCGGCCATGACCGACCTGCCTGCCACGCGTTGGGCCGCGGCCACCGCTCTGCATGACGGCGTCGGGGTGCTGGCGGCCGGGTACGTCGGGGGCGCGGCGACGGCCAATATCTCGACGTCCGCCGTGGCCTGGCACCCGGCCAGCAACACCTGGCTGACGTTGTCGCCCATGTCTGGGGAACGGGCGCGGATGACCGGCGCGGTCCTCGGCGGGAGCTTCCACGTCATCGGCGGGCGTTCCGTCGCATCGGCTGGCTTCAACGGCACGGTTGAGAATCAGAAACTGACGTTAACCGCGTCCGCGAGCGCCGCGGCGAGCGGCTCACGCGTCGTGGAGTCCGCCGCGACGCAGCAGTCCGACCCGGGCGACGCGTCCAGCGCGTCGGCCCTGACAGCGCCGGCACCCGCCGGAGCCCCCCGCAGGCGGTCCGCCGGCGGCGACGCGACGAACTCCGGGCGACGAATCCGGGGTCATCGGCATCGTCGCGACCGAGGACGGCCCGCGCACCGTCTGGCAACAGACGTTCGACTTGCGCGACGCTGACGACGTCGGACTGAGTCTCGAGTCGTGGCTCGTCGCGAACGAGTCCACGGCGTCGATTGAGGTCAGCCTCGATGGCAGGACGTGGAGCGCGATCGGCGTCCCGCCGCCAGCCGACGAGTGGCTGATGATCAACGTCGATCTGTCGCCGTACGCCGGCCAGATCGTGCACGTGCGGCTGCAGTTCGAGGCCGTCCGGCCGCGGCCGGGACGGGCCGCCGATATCTGGGGTATCCGGGACGTGCGCGTGACGAGGCGGTAGGGCACGCGGCTCTCTTGGGGGATTGGGGATGCGCAAGACGCCATGGCTCGTGCTGGCCGCGACCGCTCTTGCGCTCGCAGCCGCAAGCGCGCGGGTCCAGACGCCGGCCGCGCCCGACATCCGGGCGCTCTACACCAAAGCGGAGCACATGGTCCCGATGCGCGACGGCGCGAAGCTCTTCACGATCGTCTACACGCCGAAGGACCAGTCGCAGGCCGTTCCCTTCCTCCTGCACCGCACGCCGTACGGATCGCCGCCGTACGGCCCCGACGCCTATCGGACAACGCTTGGGCCCTCGCCGATTTTCGCGCGCGAGGGCTTCATCTTCGTGTACCAAGACGTCCGCGGGAAGTTCCGCTCCGAAGGCGAGTTCGTCGTGATGCGTCCGATTCAGCCGCCGCCTCGGGCGCCGCGCGCCACCGACGAGAGCACGGACACCTGGGACACGATCGATTGGCTCGTGAAGAACGTGCCCGGGAACAACGGGCGCACGGGCCAATGGGGGATCTCCTACCCCGGCTCGCAGACCGTCTGGGGCATGGTCGGCGCGCATCCGGCGCTCAAGGCGTCGTCTCCGCAGGCGCCGGCGATCGACATGTTCCTCGGCGACGACTTTCATCACAACGGCGCGTTTCGGTTGATGTACACGTTCAGTTGGCTCGCGGGCAACGCGCGGCCACGCGCGGGCGCCACCGAATCGCGCGGCGGCGGCTTCAGCTACGGCACGCCGGACGGTTATCGCTTCTTCCTCGACGCGGGGCCCATCGCCAACATCAACGAGAAGTACTTCAACTACAGCGTGCCAACGTGGAACGAGTACATGGACCACCCGGACTACGACGCGTACTGGGAGCGCCAGAACCCGTTGAAGTACCTCACGGCCGTCTCGCACGCGGTGCTGAACGTAGCCGGCTGGTTCGACGCCGAGGATTTCTACGGTCCGCTCGAGACGTACCGGGCCGTCGAACGCCTTAACCCCGCCAACCAGAACACGATCGTCATCGGGCCGTGGCTGCACGGCGGTTGGGCGTCCATGCCAGGCGACGCCCTCGGCGACATCCAGTTCGGGTCCGCCACGGCCGAGTACTACCGCAACGAGGTCGAGTTTCCATTCTTTGTGAAGCACCTCAAGGACAAGGGCGCGTACACGAACGTCGAGGCCAAGGTCTTCGAGACGGGCGGCAACACCTGGAAGACGTTCGACGCCTGGCCGCCGCGGGGCACGACGGAACGCACGCTCTATTTCCAGGACGGCGGGCGTCTGTCTTTCTCATCGCCAACCACGACGACGGCGTCATTCGACGAGTACGTCTCCGACCCGGCCCGCCCCGTGCCCTGGAGCACGGAGACGCGGACGACGCAGGGCCATCTCTGGATGATTGAGGACCAGCGCTTCGCGGCGACGCGGCCGGACGTGCTGGTCTATCGCACGGAGCCGCTCGCGGAGGACACCGTCATCGCCGGGCCGATCCTGGCGTCGATCTTCGCGTCCACGAGCGGCACGGACTCCGACTGGATCGTCAAGCTCATCGACGTGTATCCCGGCACGGCGCCGGACAATTCCCCGAACCCGCGCGGCGTGCGGATGGGCGACTTCCAGATGCTGCTCGCCGGTGAGGTCTTTCGCGGTCGGTACCGGGAGTCGTTTTCGAAGCCGCAGGCCCTGGTGCCGAATCAACCGGTGAAGTACGAGTTCGACCTGCGCGATCGCTTCCACCGGTTCCTGAAGGGCCATCGGATTATGGTCCAGGTGCAGAGCACCTGGTTCCCGGTGATCGACCGCAACCCTCAGACCTTTGTGAACATCTACAAGGCGAAGGACGAAGACTTCAAGAAGGCGACGCAGCGCGTCTATCGGACGGCGACGATGCCGTCTGGGGTGAAGGTGCGGGTGCTGGGCGGGTCCTGACGATCGCACGCGGCGGCATGCCATAATCGGCCCGTGCGGACCGATCTGCGCGACCAGCTTGTGTCGTTCTTCTCCGCCGATCGGCAGGGCCTGGTCGCCGTGTACGTGTTCGGCAGCACCGCCCGAGGTGCCGACACGGCCTCGAGCGACGTCGACGTCGCCGTGTTGTTCGACGAGACACCGGCGCCCACCCTTGGGAATGACGCACGGACACTCGAGGGCGATCTCGAACGACGGCTCGGTCGGCCGGTGGACCTCGTGGTCCTGAACGTGGCCAGCGCGGACCTGGTGCACCGAGTCCTCCGGGACGGTGAACTCGTCCTGGATCGCGATCGGCCTCGCCGGCTCCGGTTCGAGGTCGCCAAGCGCAACGAGTTTTTCGACCTCGAGCCCATCCGCCGCCGGTATCGCCGGCCGGCTGAATCGCAGGCGCCCGCCTCGTCATGACCGATCCCGATCTGGTCGAGAAGAAACTCGCGCAGATCGAGACCTACGTGTCCGAGCTTCGTCGGCTGGCGAAACCGGATGCTCTCGGGACGGACCTTCGTGAAGAGCGCTTCGTCGAGCACACGCTGCAACTCGCGATCCAGGCTGCGCTCGACGTCGCGTCGCATATTGTCTCGGACGAACGGCTCGGCGAGCCTGCGACGAATCGCGAGCTATTCGACCGCCTGCTTCGGCGAGGGTACGTGTCGGCGCCGCTCGCGGCCACGCTCCGAGACATGGCCGGGTTCCGCAATATCCTGGTTCACGGGTACGACGTGGTCGACCTCGCGATCGTCCGCGACATTGTAGAGCATCGCCTGGACGACCTCCTCGCGTACGTGGCGGCGATTCGTGTCGCCATGCGCGCGTCGAGTCCCCCTCCGTCGTGAGGCGCCTCGAGGCGGTCGTTACCTGATCGACAGCAGCACCTCGGTCGCGACCGCGCCGGGCACGGCGCCGTTGCGTTTGACCGTCACGCCGTGCTCGATCGACTTCCAGAACTCGTCCAGGACCTGACCGCGTCCTGAGTTCATCGTCTTGGTGTAGCGCACCGTCTGGAAGGTGCCGGCCGGTACGGTGACGGATTCGCGGATGGCGACGATCCGAATCGTTCCGGGATCGGTCCTGCTGGAGAACTGGCCGCGCATCGACTGACTCGTGACGCCGACGGCCGGGATCGTCCACGTCCGGCCTTCGCACACGCGAAACGCCGGGTCGCCCATCGCCGCCGGCTGGTAGGTCATGGAGTTCCGGAAGGGACCGCCGCCATCGGTGCCGGTGGCCGTGCTGCTCTCGAGCACGAACAGGTCGTCCACGACGCTGTGGCGGCTGACGTAGGTGGACGAGCCCGCATTGGCGCCCGATCGCGTCGTCACCAGGCGGCTGCCGGTCGCGGTGAACTCCTCCCATCGATTCGTGAACTCGGTCGAGCCCTGCGTATCCGAGTACCGGTAGGTGAACGCGAGGTTGGGCCTCGGCGCGCCTATCGTCACGCAGTTGGGCGCCTGCCCGGCAACGATTGCCGACCGGGCCACCGCCGACGCCGCGACTGTCGCGACCGTCGCGATCAGCACCAGCGACCTCATGACACTCCTTCGTGCGTCATCGCGAACTCCTCCCACGAGCCCTTGAAGTCCAGAACCGATCCGGGCTCCATGCGCCAGACGTGGGTGCCGACTTCCTCCATCAGGTCCTGGTCGTGCGTCACGAGGAACACCGTGCCCTCGAACTTCTGCAACGCGATGTTCAGCGCGTTGATCGACTCCAGGTCGAGATGGTTCGAAGGCTCGTCGAACACGAGCACGTTCGGCTTCTGCAGCATGATGCGGCAGAAGAGCAGCCGCGCCGTCTCGCCGCCCGAGAGCGCCTCGGTCGGCTTGAGGCCTTCCTCGCCGCTGAAGAGCATCTGGCCGAGCAGGCCGTGGATGTCCTGACGGTGCGCGTCCGGATCGAACTGGTGCAGCCACTCGACGGCCGTCATGCCCTTGGCGATCGCGCCCGTGTGATCCTGCGAGAAGTAGCCGACCGACACCTCGTGGCCCCAGCGGACCATGCCGGCATCCATGTCGGACGGAGAAGGCCGCAAGCCGGGCGCATCCGACAGCAGCGCCTTGAGCAGCGTCGTCTTGCCCACGCCGTTGCGGCCGACGAGCACGATCTTCTCCCCGCGATGGACCAGTGTGTTGAACCCGGACACCACTTTGTGGCCGCCGTAGGCCTTCGACACGCCCTTGCAGTCCAGCACGACCCGGCCGGATGGCCGCGCCATCGCGAACTTGATGTACGGGCGCTGGATGTTCGATCGCGCGAGCGCGCTCGTCTCGAGCCGCTCCACTTCCTTGCGGCGTGACTGCACCTGGCTCGACCGCGTGCCGGCCGAAAACCGCGCGATGAAGTCGTTGAGCTGCGCGATCTTCTTGTCGCGCTGCGCGTAGTCGGCCTCAATCCGCGACCGGATCTGGGTCTTCGCCAGCACCATGTCGTCGTAGCCGCCCGTATACGTGATGATCGTCTGGTAGTCGATGTCGGCGATGTGCGTGCAGATGTCGTTCAGGAAGTGGCGATCGTG
>JANOGJ010000085.1:0-2191 GCA_031405995.1 Acidobacteriota bacterium | reverse complement strand
CGCCGATCGCGCTCGAACTGCTGCGCCAGGGACTCGGCGCGCGGTGGGGCGTCCAGCGGCTGTTCTATCTTCCGCTGACGCCCGGCTCGGCGTGGACGTTGACGGTCGTGCTGCTCGCGACGGTCCTGTCGGTCGCCACGCCGATCAAGATCTGGAACAACGCGCGGATCGAGCACCGCCTGCAGGAACAGGAGAAGCTGCTGCTGGCCGCCAAGATCGAAGCGCTGGCCAGCCAGATCAACCCGCATTTCCTGTTCAACACGCTCACCTCCATCTCCTCCTTGATCCGGTCCGAGCCGGAGACGGCGCGCGTGCTCATCGTCAAGCTCTCGGGCCTGCTCCGCCGGTTACTACGCGGACAGGAGCACTTCGTCACGCTGCGCGAGGAGCTGGCGGCCGTGGACGAGTACCTCGACATCGAACGCGTCCGATTCGGCCCGAGTCTCGTCGTGTTGAAGGACGTCGACGAGGCGAGCCTCGACGCCATCGTGCCCAGCATGATCCTCCAGCCGCTCGTCGAGAACTCGATCAAGCACGGCCTCGGCCGCAAGGTCGGTGAGGGACGCATCGCGATCCGGTCCTCGCGGGCGGGCGCCCTGACCATCGTCGAGGTCATCGACAACGGCGTCGGCATGCCTACCGAACGCGTGGAGGCCTTGCCGACGGGCCAGGGCGGCATCGGCCTCCGAAACGTCAATGAACGCCTGCGCGTGATCTATGGCGCGGGCTGCCAGGTGCGCCTGACCAGCACGCCCGGCCAGGGGACGTCGGTCCGCATCGAGATTCCCGAGATCGTGATCCCGGAGCGTGCGAGTGCCTGATCGGACGCCCTCGCTTCGCGCGCTCGTCGTCGACGATGAACAGCTCGCGCGGGAGGAACTCTGTTTTCTGCTGGGCGAAGCCGGCGGGATCGACATTGTGGGCCAGGCCTCGGACGGCGTGGGCGCCCTCCGTCAGGCCGGCGAGTTGCGGCCGGACCTGATTTTTCTCGACGTCCAGATGCCCGGTTTGACCGGCTTCGAAGTCGCGCGGCGCCTCCTCGAGACGGACCTCGCGCCGCAGCTGGTCTTCGTCACGGCGTTTGACCAGTACGCCATCGAGGCGTTCGCCGTCAACGCCGTCGACTACGTGCTGAAGCCCGTGGACGCCGACCGGCTCGGCCAGACGCTGGACCGCGTCCGCAAGCGCCTCGCCTCCGAACAGGCCGCGCGTGTGTCGCTCGCGCCGTCGGACTTGGAGCGGGTGATCGAGGCGGTGCAGGCGCGCCAGGGACGGCAGGAGCGCCGCGACCAGATCGCCATCCGCGTCGGAGAGCGCTTTATCCTGGTCCAGGCCGACGAAGTCGTGCACGCGTCGCTCGTCGACGAGGCGATTGTGGTCGCGACGCAATCGGGGTCGGGCACATCCAACTTCAGGACGCTCGACGAGTTGCAGGCGAAGCTCGACCCGGCGGTCTTCTGGCGCGTGCACCGTTCGCATCTCGTCAACATCACGAAAATCAAGGAAATCGTCCCCTGGTTCAGCCGTAATTTCCTGTTGAAGATGAAAGATGCCAAAGCGACCGAAATACCGGTCAGCCGGACGCAGACGAAGCGGCTCAGGGAGTATCTGCAGCTCTGAACGGGCTCTGTGTAACAATCTAGGAGTCGCGCTCGTCTAAGTCCTCAGGTCATAGGAGGTTGCGGCTTTGGAAGATTCCGAGAACCCCAACGAGCCGTACGTGTTCAGGCCGGCGGTCTTCCGCCCGGCCGTGTTCATCCCCGCCGAGGTGCCCCATCGGGCGGACGCGAGTCCGTCCGCTGAAGGGCCGCGCACCATTCAGCCGCCGTCGGCGACCACGGTCACCTCCGCACGGCGCGGCTGGTCGCCCGGTCTGGCCCGCGTCGGCGAAGAGATCGTCGCGTGGTTCAAGACGCTGGTGTCAGCGGCGGTCTACGCCACCCTGATTGTGACGTTCGGTTTCCAGGTCGCGCGAGTCGAGGGCCAGAGCATGGTTCCGACGCTCGAGGATCAGGACCGGCTCATCGTGAACAAGCTCGCCTACCAACTCGGCGATCCGCAGGTGGGCGACATCGTCATGCTCTACTACCCGGAGGACCCGAGCAAGTCGTTCGTGAAGCGGGTCGTCGGGCGCGAGGATGACACGCTCCGCAGCGTCGGCGGCAAGGTCTACCGCAACGAAGTGATGCTC
>JANOGJ010000079.1:0-4406 GCA_031405995.1 Acidobacteriota bacterium | reverse complement strand
CCAGCGGGTGGCGCTGCGGTTGAGCCGCGGACGGCGACGCTTGCCGGCCGCGCGGCGGCCGCCGGCCCGGCCGGTGGGCGGGGCGGTGGCGGTCGCGGTGCAGGACCCGACCCTGCGGTGCAGGCACTGGCAGCCGATCGGCGCGCCGAGTATGAAAAGCGCCTGGCTGCGATCGATCAGAAGTACCCGCAGGCCACGCGCGCGACAGTCAAGGACTTCGTCAACCACATCGACTACATCGTCAAGCTGATCGGCATCGATCACGTCGGCATCTCCTCGGACTTCGACGGCGGCGGCGGCGTGGACGGGTGGAACAACGCGGGTGAGACGTTCAATGTCACGCTCGAGCTCGTGCGCCGCGGCTACACCGAGGCCCAGATTGGCAAGATCTGGAGCGGCAATCTCCTGCGGGTCTGGGGAGAAGTCGAGCGGGTCGCGAAGGGGATTCAGGGCGGGACGATTAAGTAGGGCGCCGGTCGTCTTTGTTCATCGCGTAGACGTGCACGTTCTGCCCGTTGAACTGACGGGCGTCGCTGAAGGTTTCGCCGATTTTCAGCGCCACACGAATCGAGCGGGTGTTGTCCGGCTGGATCATGCTGATGATCCGGTCGGCGCCCACTTCGTCGAACGCGTACGCGACCGCCGCGCGGCACGCTTCTGTCGCGAGGCCTCGATCCCAGTGCGATCGTCGAATCACCCAGCCCAGCTCGATACCCGGCCACCCCTCGGGGTACCAGAGCCCGACGCGGCCGATCAAATGCCCGGTGGCTTTTTCGACCACGGTCCACTGCCCGTAGCCCCGCAGGTTCCAGTGGCCGATGAGCAACGCCACCAGCCGCCAGGCCGCGACGCGTCCGGTCGACTGGCCGATGCCGCTCACGTACTTGAGGACCTCAGGATCCTCGTGAATCTCAACGAACGGGTCGATGTCAGCGACCTCGGGAGGCCGAAGGAGCAGGCGTTCGGTTTCGCGATTCACCATGGTGCCGTTCGAGGCCACGCCTTGCAAGGAGCTAGCCAGCGAGGAATCCTCGCCGCCGCCGCTTCAGAAACAGTCCCTTCCGCGACAGGCCGAGCAGGTGGGCGGCTTCGGCCACGCGGCCGTCGGCGGCGTCCATCGCATGCGCGATGAAGCGGCGTTCGAGATCGGCGATGGCCTGCGCGAGCGGCTGGTCCAGCCGCACCTCGACGGTCGGCCCGGCCGGCGCCGCCGGGGCGACGGGCCTGGCGTTCCACGGAGCGGCCACTTCGGGCGCCAGGTCGGCGGCGGTCAGCGTCTGTCCGTCGGCGGCCATGGCTGCCGCGCGGCGGATTTCGTTGGCGAGCTGGCGGATGTTGCCCGGCCAGTCGTGCAGGAGCAGCGCCGCGATCAGGTCATCGCCCAGGCGCAGGTTGGCACGCCCGCATTCGCGCGCGAATCGAGTCAGGAACAGCGAGGCCAGGGCCGGAATCTCGTCCTTGCGTTCGCGGAGGGGCGGCATCGCGATGCGCGCCACGCCGACGCGATAAAACAGGTCGCGCCTGAACCGGCCCTGGTCGGCCAGTTCCTCCAGGTTGGCGTTCGTCGCCGCGACGATCCGTACGCCCACGCGCTGGGCGCGCACCTCGCCGACGGGCTGGATCTCGCCGCTCTCCAGGAACCGGAGCAGCTTCGGCTGCGTCGTCGTATCCAGATCGCCGATCTCGTCGAGGAAGAGGGTGCCTTTTTCGGCGGCGCGGATGACGCCCGGGAACGAGTCGAGCGCGCCCGTGAAGGCGCCGCGGCGGTGTCCGAACAGCTGGCTTTCGACCAGCTCGCGCGGCATGGCGGAGCAATTGAAGGCGACAAACGGCCCCCGTTTCGCCAGGCTGCGTTCGTGAATCAGGCGCGCGATGATCTCTTTGCCCGTCCCGGTTTCTCCCGTGATCAGGATGGGCAGGTTGGTGGCGGCAAGGCGTTCGGCGATGCGGACGAGTTCGATCATCCGCGGCGACCGGAAGATTGTGTCCTCGCCGTTGTGCACGACCGTGCGAGGCCACAGGTTGAGGTCTTCGTCTTCCGTCTCGGTGTCGGCCGTGCGATTGACGGCGGCCTGCAGGATGTCGGTCAGGCTCTTCAGCAGCGAGACCTCTTCGATCGACTCGACGCCGCGCACGCGGACGGCCACGCGCCGGTCGGAGCCGCGAAGGCGAATCGTAATCGCGCTGTCGGGTTCGATGTCCCAGTCGGCGCTGGGCTCCGGGCGGTACGGCTGGCCCGACTCGCTCTGCACCTCGACGCGCGCGGCCATCGACGTCCCGCGAAGAATCGCGACGATGCGTTCGGCGAGGAGGTCGATGGAGTGGCCGGCGCCCAGAATGGCCGAGACGTCGCCCAGGACCAGTGAGGTTTCGGTCAGGTCCCGTTCCCGGGCTTCGACCGTGACGCTCTCCCGCGTATGGCGCCGCACGTCGGCGCGATCCCGTTCGATCCACCATTCGTGATAGCGGTGGCCGATCGCGCGGCATCCGGCGAGGGCGCGGTCGTAGTGGACGGCGCCGCGGGTCGCGTCGCCGCGTTGGCTCGCGCACAGGGCTTTGGAGGCTTCGAGGACGATGAGCGGGTCGACGGCGCCGCGGGGACAGGAGCGAACGGCGGCGGCGAGTGCGGCGTCGGCGTCGCGGTGGCGGCCGAGCCGGGCCAGCGCTCGGGCCTTGGCGCAGAGCAGGGACGTGCGAATGGCCTTGTACTGTCGCCGCACGAGCTCGGGGTCGGCGTCATCGGCAGTGGCGACGATGGCGTCCCAGTCCTCGAGGTGCTCGAAGTACGCACAGCGCGTGATCTGGTGGGCGAAGTCGTACCATGAGCGCGCCGGAAGGCGGTCAGCTCGAATGAGCGCTGCACACTGCCTGATCTTCTCGATGCAGTCTTCCGGTTTGCCATCTCGCAGGTCCAGAAGGGCGAAGCTGTCGAGTGCTCCAAATCGAACGTAGGTAATGCCGTCTGCCTCAGCTAGGACCTGCTCGAACAACACGCGCGACCGCTGGCTGTGTCCGCGACAGAGCTCAACGATGGCGAGATTGGTCGCCGATCCCAGTCGATAGGAAGACAGGCCGCCTAACACCGCGTTTTCGAAGCAGGTTTCGGCAAGCCTCCGAGAACGAATCAGATTGCCGGCCGATAGCTCAAGGGCGGCTTCAACGCTGTCTAGTGAACATCGAAAGGGCACGCTCTCATTCCGCCTAGCCAGCGTTCTAGCGATCTCAAGGTGCCTATGAGCGTTCAGGCAGTGACCCCGACAGCCTTCAACCCGAGCTACTGCGAGGTGCAGGCTGGCAAGGGCGGCTGCATCACCCACGAGAGAGGCCAATTGGCGGAGCCGGGCAAGGGCAGGCAGAAGTTCGTCGGGCGCAAGAAAATCCGACTCCTTCATGAAGAGAGCAAGAGCCACTGAGAATTGCGTCCGATTGTCGCCTTGGCTGGAAACCTCGACAGCGTCGCGAAGTCCCTGGATTGACGCAACGACTTCGCCCGCGTCGAACAAGGCCATGCCGCGGAGTATCGACAGCCTGACCTGCTGGGAATGGTCAGGAATCTCACTATCGATCTGACCAAGGAGCTCCGCCGCTTGGACGCTCTTCCCCGAGCGATACATCACTTCCGCCCGCTGAATTGCCAGGTCGGTCGAGTTCCTGACAGCATCCGCGGTCGAAAGCCCCAGCGCCGCTGCGTCCCCGCGATCAGGCTCTCTTGACCGACCAGCCATTCGAATCGTCTCCAATCCGGGTCAACCGGATCCGGGACGATATCAGAACCGGGGTCGGAACTGCACGCGAGTCCAGTGGCGCCAGTCTAGGGCCGACTTCTGAACCTGAGTCGCCTAGTGAATCAACGACTCTCGCTTGGTTGGCGCCGGTGCGGGATCAGCGCCCTGGCTCTTCGAAGGCGGTGTGGGAATTGAAGCCGCAAACAACGTCGCCGCGCTTTCAAGCATGCGGCGATGGTCCGCATCGAACGGTTCGCTGCCGTAGGCAGTAATGATGCCGACCGGCGCTGCGGTAGGCCCATTGAGCACCGGAACAGCGAGCGCGTACCTGAGGGGTACAGAGAACGTTCGAGCAACCGGGCCCAACTCAAGGGCAGCATTCGAATTGAGAACTGTCTGCCTATGCGCCATCGCCCAACCTGAGATCCGCTCGCCAATTGGGATTCTCAGGCCTTGAATCGCTGAAGTTCCAACTCCTGATGACGCAACCGCCGAGAGGTCGTCCCGGTCATGGTCTGGAACGAAGAGCGTCAAGCTCGCCGCCGGTACGACTCGACGCAGGTGCTGGAATAGCACTTCGGCGGCTGCAGGAAGGGTGGTCGCCAAGGGCAGCTCACGCCTCAGCTCACTGAACTCGCGCTCCTCCGCCGTTGTCGCGGCAATGACGTCCAGCTGTGCAGG
>JANOGJ010000077.1:0-4782 GCA_031405995.1 Acidobacteriota bacterium | reverse complement strand
CCACTATTGGCCACGTTGACGGTGGAGGTAAATGCATTCTTCATGATTACTTCGATAATGTGTTGTTCGTTGGTGTTTTGGACGACCCCGAGCGCGGCGACGACTCCGGGAAGATCCACCCGCCCGCGTCCGAGTTCGACGAAGCGATAGGCTGCCCTCGGATCCTGTCCGGGCGCCGGCGTGCGCGCCTCGACGTCCTTGAGGTGCAGGAACAGAAGCTGCGAGCCGTATTTCTTGATGGCCGCCACCGGATCGCCGCCACCCTGCTGGTAGTGCGCGACATCGAGTTCGAGCTTGACGAACCGCGGATCGGCGGCAGCCAGGATGCGATCGATTTCATCCGGCGCTTCGCCCAGGCTGTTCATGTGGTTGTGATAACCCAGCGGGATGCCGACGTCAGCCGTGCGTTTGCCGAGCTCGGTGAGCCGCGTTCCCATTGCGGTGTAGTCGGCCGACGTGACGGCGCGCTTCGGCCGGGTGTCGACGATCTGCAGATACAGGCCGCCGATATCGCGTACGAACCGCGCGTGGCGCGTATGGCGTTCCATCTCTTCGGCTTCCACCGACGCCTCAAGACTCAAGTTGCCGCTCGACAACGCCACCAACGTCAAACGATGGCGCGCGAGCAGTTCCTTCAGTTCACTCGGCCGGTCACCGAACGCCTGGACCGCGCTGGTTCGCAACTGGATGCCGCGGAACCCCACGGCCTCGATGTCGGCCATGGCCTGCTGGTCGTTGCCGCCCCAGGTGATCGCGGCGTAGCCCAACTTGTAGGGCTGCTGGGCGTGGAGGAACTTGTGTGAAGCGGCCGCCGCTACGGTCGTGGCCGCAAGAACCTTAAGCGCGTCGCGCCGGTTCAGATGACACCCCGTACGCGCAGCCAGTTGGCGAGCAGCTTCGACCACTCCGACAACGCCGCAACGTCGTTCGCCAGGCCGACGCCGTGAGCGCCGTTCTCGAAGATGTGCATTTCGGCCGGCACGCCGGCTTTTCGCAGCGCGAGATAGTAGTGCACGCTGTTCTCCGCCGGCACCGTCGTGTCCGCGTTGGTGTGGAACAGGAACGTCGGCGGTGTCTCGCGGGTCACCGCCAGCTCGCCCGACAGGCTCCTCGCGAGTTCCGCGTCGGGGTTGTCTCCCAACAGGTTGGTCTTCGATCCCTGATGCGTCCACGCGGCGGTCATGGAGATCACCGGGTACCCCAGCACGGTGAAGTCGGGCCGGCTCCCGGCGCGCTCCACCGGATCGGTCGCGCCGGCGTTACCGTGATCGAAGCGCGTGCTGGCACTCATCGCGAGATGTCCGCCCGCCGAGAAACCCATGATGCCGATGCGTGCGGGGTCGATCCGCCAGTCGGCCGCGCGCGATCGCAGCGTGCGGATCGCGCGTTGCGCGTCGCCCATCTCAATCGGGTGGTGGTAGCGCGGCCCCAGACGAGAGCGCAGCACAAACGCGGCGATGCCCAGCGAGTTGAGATAGCTCGCGACCTGTCGTCCTTCATGATTTGCCGCCAGTCGAACGTAGCTGCCGCCGGGGCACACGACCACGGCCGGAGTATTGGCCCTCATCGTCCGCGGCAAGAACACCGTCATCGCGGGGATGTCGCTCTCGTCGGTGCCCAACGCGCCGGGTGCGGGCTCCGCCCAGAGGGGAATGGTCTGTCCCTCCTGCAGAGGCGCCGGCTGCTGCGCTACCGCGCTGGCCGCGGTCGTTCGAATCGCGAGGTTGCGGTAGCACACCGCGTCGCCATGATCCTGGAGGAGGACGTGGCCCTTCTGCAGCCTGCCGAAGCGTGCGACGTCCTTGAACTTGCTCTTCGCGACAGCTTCCTTCAGCGCCGGGCTCTCAAGTTCGTACCGCAGCACTTTCGTGCCGTTGAGCCAGTGCTCGACGGCCTTGCCGCGGACGACGACCCTGCTTTGATTGAACTGTCCAGCGGGGCGGAGCGGCCGGCTCGACGCGGGAAGGACGTCATAGAACGCCGACGTCTGCCGGTGCGGTCCGATGAGGGCGTCGGGATGGCGCTCGTCATCAATGACCTGATACTCGTGGCCGATGGCGGACGCCATGTCTTCGAGGACGAAGTACTTGACCCCGCTATTGGCGCCGGGCGCCACTCGCCATTCCCACATCAGCTCGAACTGGTCGTAGCTGCCGCGGGAGATGATGTCCCGTTGCCCGCGCGTGTCCTTTCCGTCATTGGCCGGCAGACACAACATGCCGTCTTTGACGGCCCAGCGGGTCTCCGCGGTGTCCGTCTTCTGGTAGCCACGCCAGCCGTCCAGCGTCCTGCCGTCAAAGAGGGGTTGCCATCCGTCTTGGCTCTGCGGTGCGGCCTGCGGTGGAAAGAGCAAGATCAGAACAATTAGCCAGCGCACGCGCGCATTGTACGATCCCACGGCCTCCTCAGACGGGTTTACACTGGCGCCTCACCAGGGGAGGCCCACATGACGCTCCGCGTCCTCGCGCTCACCACCAGTCGATGTTCTTCGCCTACGACGAGGTGAACGGCACGAATTTCTGGAACCCCGAGACGACCGCGCGGCACATCGAGCACGTCAGTGCGACGGTTCAGGGCTCGACACTCGACGTTCGCCTGGCCTGGAAGGACAAGGACGGCGGCGTCGTGCTCGATGAGACGAAGCGGGTGTTATTCGGCGGGGAGACGGACGTCTTCTGGATGGACCACGACATTACGCTCACCGCCTCGACGGCGGCGATCTTCGCGTACCCGTCTGGCGTGAACTTCCCGCCCTACTGGCACGCACGTGACTACGGTCTCTTCGCGGCGAACCCGTTCGGCCGCAAGGCCTTCGACAGCAAGGCCCCCGAGCGCGTCACGAAGCTGGCGGTTGGTGAGAGCGTACGCGTGCGCTTCCGCCTGGCCGTCTACGCCGGGCAGGTCAGCAAGGCGAGGCTCGATCGGGATTACGCGAGCCGCTGAGCCGGGCCTGAAGGCCCGGCCTCCATCCTCACTTCGGAATCTCGAATCCCTTACGGTACTCCCGCGTCAGCAGGCGATCGGCGGCCGTGTCGCCGACAAATGTCTCCGTCTTGCCGTCGAAGACGAGCGAGCGACCGGTCCGGTACGAGATGTTGCCGAGGTGTGGCAGCGCCGACGACAGGTGGCCTTCGAGCACGTCGCAGTTGAGGAGCGTCGGATCGCCGGCGCGGATCGCGTCCACGAAGTTCTGGTAGTGCGGCGACTCGACGGTCGTGAGGCCCGCCGCTTCGCTGCCCGGCGCCGCCGGTACTTCCGTGCCCGGCCCTTTCTCGTTTCTCGGCCCGAGGTACGACTGCCACTTGCGGCCCGTCTCGTCGATCCACAGCCACCCCTTCGGGCCATAGAAGAGCGTCCCGATCCGCGGTCCGCCTTCGTCGTTCGTGAACTGGCCGCGGGTGGCGAACTCGAGGATGGTGCCGTCGGCGTACTCGTAGACGCTCGTCTGCGTGTCCGGTGTTTCCTGAGACGACTCGGATCCAAAGTACCCGCCGACGGAGCGAATCTTCACCGGATGTTCCTGCTTCCGCAGGCCCCAGCGCGCGATGTCGTATTGGTGTGGTCCCTGGTTGCCGCTGTCGCCGTTGCCGTAGTCCCAGTGCCAGTGCCAGTTGTAGTGAAAGCGATTGCGATTGAACAGACGCATCGGCGCGGGCCCCAGCCAGAGGTCGTAGTCCACCTTCGAGAGGTAGGCCTCGTCGTACGTGGGCTCGTACGAGGTGGAGGTCACGGTCAACGCGTACTTCTCGCCGGGCGTCATCGGGCCGTCGGGGTACTTGCCGATCGATGGGCGCGGCTTGAAGCACAGGCCGCGCGCCATGTAGACCTTGCCCAGGCCGCCGTCGCCCATGAACTGGATCGCCTGGCGCACGGCCGGACGACTGCGGTTCATGGTGCCCACCTGAACGATCTTCCGGTAGCGCGCGGTGGCCTCGACCATCTTGCGGCCCTCCCACACGGTGTGGGATGAAGGCTTCTCGACGTAGACGTGCTTGCCGGCCTGCAGGGCCCAGATGGTGGCGAGCGCGTGCCAGTGGTTGGGCGTGGCGATGACCACCGCGTCGATGTCGCGGTCGTCGAGGACGCGCCGCAGATCCTGGACGAAACCGGGTTTGAAGGTGGCGACGTTCTTGAGCTGCGGATCGTTCACGCGCGAGGCGGACAGGTTCGCGTCGATATCGCAGAGCGTCTTGATCTCGACGTTCGCAAGGCGCGCGAACCCGCGCTTGAGCGCGTTGCCCTGGCCGCGCACGCCGATGCTCGCGAGAACCACGCGATCATTGGCGCCGAGGACGCGGCTGGTGGCGGGGCCCTGCGCCGCACCATGCCGCGGACCGAGGAGTCGGCCTCCGACGACGAGCCCGGCGGCGGCGCCGAGACGCGAGCCAAAATCGCGGCGTGACATGGCCATGGCGGGCAGCATACACCGGCCGCACTATAATCGGCCGGTCCTTGCGGACGAGGCGCTGATGTCTCAGGCGGCGGTCGAGATCATTCCCAATTTCATCGGTGGTCGCTGGCCCACCAACGTCGATCGGCAGGCGCTGGGCCAGGGCCCACCCGATGATTTTATCGCCGCCATTTTTACAAATGCTTGCGCGCCGCCCACGCGGTCAGCGCGGTTCGATCGATCTTGGCATTGTGCCGGATATCAACCGGAAATCCCGGATGCAGAAAGAAATGCCGGATCGCTGACGTGATGGCGTGACGTGCGCCGATCTGACGCAGTTCATTGCGGATCACCGTGAAGTCGCGTTCGCCCATGCCAGGCAGCAATTCGAT
>JANOGJ010000051.1:0-7021 GCA_031405995.1 Acidobacteriota bacterium | reverse complement strand
CTGGAACTCAGCGCGGCCGCGAGGCCAAGCGCGAGAAGTAGCCGGGGTATCAGCCGCTGAATGAAGCGCTGCATGGAGCCCCCTTCGCAGTGCGATCGCGAACACGCTACGCCTCGATCGGCCGCCGCGCAAGCGGATTAGACTCCGTTCGACGACAAATACGCCGCCGCGCAGACGGGCTCAGGCGGGCGACATGACTTTAGGCGACACGATGTGACTCTTTGGACAACCAGGGGTGGGCCGGATGGGGTTCACGGTGCTAGCGTCGGTAACCCGAACCGATCGCGCAGCAGTCGATCGGTGGTGATGGCGATCGACCGCGCCCAGGCGTCGCCGGTCAGGCGCCCCCGGAAGGGCGCGAGCTCCTGCTCGGCGTTGCGTTCAAGCTCGGCGACAAGTGCGGCCGGCGCGGCCTCGCGCATCGCGGCCACGAGCGTCGCGTCGAGCGCCACCAAGCGCGCGGTGAGTTCCTCGCGCGCGGCGCCTCGCGTTGTCTTCGCCGCCTCGCCGACCGCGGCGAGCTCGACGAGCAATTGATCGGCGGCCGCCCGCAGGCTCTCCGGCCAGTCCACGCGGCCGGCCGCGCGGCTCAGCCGATCCACCGTGCGGTTGACATGTGTGGAGAGCGACTTCGGGCGTCGAGGCGCATCGTCGGCCGTCGCCTCTCCGGACTCAGATTCAGGCGCAACCGCCGCGCCCGACAGGCCAATCGCGCGCCGCCAGCCCTCGAAGATCGCGCGCACGTCGCCTTCACAGAACTCGAGACGCAGCGGCCGTCCGGGCTTGTCGGCGCTTCGCTCCGCCTTCCGCTCGATGCCGCGAAAGACGACCGACAGCGGCACGCCGGCGTCCGCCCACTGCCGCACCAGCTCGAACGCCGGCCCGACCACGCGGACGAGGTGGCCGCCGTTCACCTTGGTGAGGTGATCCTCAACCTGCCGGCAGTACTGGCCGACGTCGACGCCGGCCGAGGTGTTCGTGTCACTCACGCGACAGCCGCTCCCACGTGACTTCGCCCGCGACCAGCCGTTCGGTCCGGCCGTCGGCATCCACGACCAGCGCGCCGTCCAGATCGATGTCGCGCGCGGCGCCTCGGCGGTCCACGCCGCGATCATTCCACCGGACGGTGGCGCCGCCAAGTCCGGCGTGGCCGAACCGCCGCCACTCGCCCACCACCCAGGCACCCTCGCCCGCCCAGAGCCGGCGCATCACATCGGCCAGATCGGCGAGAATCTCGACCACCAGCGCGGGCCGGTCGACGCCGCGTCCCAGCTCCGCCTCGAGCGACGTCGCGCGATCGGCGATGTCCGGAGGATACGCGGCGGGCTGAACATTCACGCCGATGCCCACCACCACCGCCGCGACCCTCTCATCGCCGACACCCGACGCTTCGCAGAGGAGGCCGGCCAGCTTGCGCCACGGCCGCCCGACCACCACGTCGTTCGGCCACTTGAGCTCGACGTCCAGGCCCGTGGCAGCGCGAATCGCTCGCGCCACGGCGACGCCCGCCCCGAGCGTGGCGAGCGACAACGCGGCCTCCCGGCCCGTGGGCCTGACGATGACCGACAGGTAGATGCCGGCGCCGGGCGGCGAGAACCAGGACGTTCCGCGGCGCCCTCGACCCGACCGCTGCGCGTCGGCGAGCACGGACACGCCCTCGGGCGCGCCGGAGGCGGCGAGCGCCAGCGCCAGGTCGTTCGTCGAGTCAACGTCCGCGTGGTAGTGAAGCTGGCCGAAGGACCCGAGACGCGGCGCGGCGGACGCGAGGGAGCCTGCGAGATCAGCGGGAAGCGGATGGGACATCCGCGTCCATCTCCAGACTGATGTCGGCCGCGGGCGCCGAGTGCGTGAGCGCGCCGATGGAGACGCAGCTCGCGCCGAGCGACGCGAGCGCGGGGATGCGCTCGAGCGTGACACCGCCTGAAATTTCAATCCGGGCGCGGCCGTCGATCGTCTCCACCGCCTGCCGCATCTCATCGTCGGAGAGGTTGTCGAGCATGATGGCGTCGGCGCCGGCGGCGAGCGCCTCGTCCACCTCGCGGAGGCTCTGCGTCTCGACCTCGATCGGCATGTCGACGCCGCGGCCGCGGACGCGCCGCACGGCCTCGGCGATCGAACCGGCGACGCGGATGTGGTTGTCCTTGATCAGGATGCCGTCGAAGAGCGCCGTCCGGTGATTGGTGCCGCCGCCGCATCGGACGGCGTACTTGGCGAGCGCGCGCAGCCCCGGCACGGTCTTCCGGGTATCGAGGATCTCGAACCGGCCGCCGGACGCGTCCACAAACCGCCGGGTGAGCGTCGCGATCCCGGAAAGGTGCTGCAGGAAATTGAGCGCCGTCCGCTCCGCGGTGAGGAGCGACGCCGCGGGGCCGATGACCTCAGCCAGCAGGTCATCCGACGCGCAGAGGTCGCCGTCCTGCTTCAGCGCGACCCAGTCGATCGCCGCGTCCACCTGGACGAACACCTCGCGCGCGATCTCGAGCCCGGCCACGACGCAGGCCTGCCGCGCGACGAGCGCGCCGCGCGCCTGGGCCGTGTCGGGCACGATCGCGCCGGTCGTGATGTCGCCCGGCCCGACGTCCTCGAGAAGCGCGCGCCCGACGAGCTCGCGATACGCGGAAGGCGGCAGGGGCTCAACCATCGGCCGGCATCGCCTCAATCGTCGCGTCAAACACGCCTGACGGCAGGAACCGCACCGCGGCGTCCATGACGTTATTGCCCGCGAGGACGTCCCGCTCGATGGCGGCCCACGCGGCGCGATCGGTTTCACCGGGCAAGGTCAAGTCCGTGGCGCGCACGCGCACGCCGAATCCCAGGCCGAGGGCGGATCGCTTGGAACGAAGGAGCGCCGTGATCTCGGAGGCGCGCCGAAACATCGCGTCTTCCGGCCCGCCGGGACCGGCCACCGCTTCGATTTCGTCAGCCACCGGCCACGCCGACCGGTGAATCGACCCCTCGCGCCACCAGGACCAGACTTCCTCCGTCACGAACGGCAGGAAGGGCGCGAGCAGCTTGAGCTGCACGGCGAGCGCGGTGGTGGCCGCCGCGCACGCGGACGCCGCGCCCGGCCCGTCGCCGGCGCGCCGGCGTTTGGCCAGCTCGATGTAGTCGTCGCAAAACGTCCAGAAGAACGCCTCCGTCTCGCGAAGCGCCGCCGCGTAGTCGTACGCCTCGAGACTTTGCGTGACCTCGCGCACGAGGCTCGCGAGCCGCTGCAGCATGCCGCGATCGATCGCTTCGGTGACGGGCCCGGCCGGTTCGGTCTTCGCCAGCACGAACTTCGACGCGTTCAGGAGCTTGATCGCCAGCCGCCGGCCCACTTTCATCTGGCTGGCGTCGAACGCGGTGTCCACGCCCGGACCGCCCTTGGCCGCCCAGTACCGCACGGCGTCCGACCCGTGCTCCTCGAGCAGGCCCATTGGAGTCACGACATTGCCCTTCGACTTCGACATCTTCTTGCGATCCGGGTCGAGCACCCAGCCCGAGATCGCCGCGTGCTTCCACGGCAGCGCGTCCATCTCGAGATGCGATCGCAGGACGGTCGAGAACAGCCACGTCCGGATGATGTCGTGCGCCTGCGGACGCAGGTCCATCGGAAACGTCTGCTTCCAGAGCGCCGCGTCCGTTTCCCAGCCGCAGACGATGAACGGCGAAAGCGACGAGGTCGCCCACGTGTCCATCACGTCGGGATCGCCGACGAAGCCGCCGGGCGCGCCGCGCTGCCCCGGCTCGAAGCCATCAGGCGTGTCGGTGGACGGATCGATCGGCAGCCGCGACTCAGCGGGCACGAGCCGCGCGTCGTGGTCCGTGGTGCCGTCAGGCCGGACCCTATACCACACGGGAAATGGCACGCCGAAGAACCGCTGGCGGCTGACGCACCAGTCGCCGTTCAGACCGTTGACCCAGTTCTCGTATCGCGACCGCATGTGCGACGGAAACCACTGCAGCTCGCGCCCGCGACCGATCAACGCCTCGCGCGCGTTCATCGTCTGCACGAACCACTGGCGGCTGGTGATGATCTCGAGCGGGCGATCGCCTTTTTCGAAGAACTTGACGTGATGCGTGATCGGCTTCGGCTCGCCGATGAGGTCGCCGGTTTCCTTCAGCCGTTCGACAATTTTGACGCGCGCCTTCACCGCCGACAGTCCGGCGAGGGCGTCGTACTCGCGCTGGGCCGCGGCGGCATCGCCCGACTCCCAGCCGGACGCGCCCCAGGTGACTGGCCGCAGCGCGCCGTTCGGCGCGATCACCGCACGCACCGGCAGCGCCAGTTCGCGCCACCACGTGACGTCCGTCAGATCGCCGAACGTGCAGATCATCGCGATGCCGCTGCCCTTTTCAGGGTCGGCCAGCGGATGCGCCTTCACCGGCACCGGCACCTGGAACAGCGGCGTGAGGACGTTCTTGCCGATGAGCGACCGATACCTCGCGTCGTCCGGATGCGCGACCAGCGCGACGCACGCAGGGATCAGCTCCGGACGCGTCGTCTCGATCTCGACCTGGCCGCCGCCCGACGCCCATGCGAATCGCACGCGGTGATAGGCGCCCGGCAGTTCGCGGTCCTCGAGCTCGGCCTGCGCGACGGCCGTGCGGAAGTCCACATCCCACAAGGTGGGCGCTTCGGTCTGGTACGCGCGTCCGGCCGCGAGCAAACGGAGAAACATCGCCTGCGACACGCGCTGAGCATGCCGGCCGATGGTCGCGTAGGTCAGCGCCCAATCCACGGACACGCCGAGCTGGCGCCACAGCCGCTCGAACGCCTTCTCGTCCTCAGCGGTCAGCGCGGCGCACAGAGCGATGAAATTGGGACGCGAGATCGACACCGCCTGGCTCGCCGGCTTGTCCGGCGCCACAAACGCGGGATCGAACGGCAGCGACGGATCGCAGCGCACGCCGTAGTAATTCTGCACGCGGCGCTCGGTCGGCAGCCCGTTGTCGTCCCACCCCATCGGATAGAACACGGCGCGTCCGCGCATGCGCTGAAACCGCGCGATGACGTCCGTGTGGGTGTAGGAGAAGACGTGGCCGACGTGCAGCGATCCGCTGACCGTGGGCGGCGGCGTGTCGATCGAATACACACGCTCGCGCGGCGCCGTGCGATCGAAGCGATAGACGGCGTCCGCGTCCCAGCGCGGGGTCCACTTGGCTTCGAGGCCTTCGAGGACCGGCTTGTCAGGGACAGATGCGTGAGACATTCATGCGCTATTCAGGAGAGGCCTTGATCTTCTCAATCTCTTCTTTGATCAACCGTTCCGCCGTCTCGACGACGATGCGGCGCACGAGGTCGTCTGTCATCCGCACGAGCACGCGGCGCACGGCTTCCTCGACGTTCGCCTCGCTGATCGGCGGGGGTCCGGGCGCGGCGGCCGTCGCGGCCGGCTGCGCCGACTGTTCGGCCGCCAGCAGCGCCGAGAACGCGCTGGCCAGCGACACCTTGGGCGCCGCTGGCGGCGGCGCGGCCGGCGCGGCCTGTTGCGGCGAGGGTGTGGCCGGCTGGGCGGTCGATCCGGTGTCCCAGACGAGTCGCGTCGGGGGTTCGAGCGGTTCAGGCTGGCCGATAGGCATGGTCCCTCGTTCGTACGCCGTCTGCGCCACCGGAACCGGCTCCGGCGCGCGTCGCGTGAAGACGGGCTCCGGCTTCGGCAGCCTGCGGCCCGGTTCGTCCACCTGTCTTGCCTCCGCCGCCGACTTCAGCACCGCCAGCGCAGGAGAATCCGCGGGACCCATCGGGGCCGGTCCCACCGGCTTGTTCTCGCGCTTGGCCGGCGTCGGCACCACCGCGAGCAGTTCCTTCACGCGCGAAACGACGACCTGCGGTTCGAACGGCTTCACGATGACGCCATCGCAGCCGATCGACCGCACCCGGTCCTGATCCACCGGGTCAAACGCGCCGGCCAGGAGCAGCACCGGCACCTGCCGGAGCTTCGACGACTTCTTCATGTGCGCCGCGACGCTGTAGCCGTCGACCTCGGGCAGGTCCACGTCCACCAGGACGATGTCCGCCCGCTCGGAATCGAGCCACTGAATCGCGCGCGCGCCGTCCGAGACACTGACGACCCGCACGTCCTCGTGCGCGAACGTCAGCTCGATGACCCGCTGAATCGTCACGCTGCCGTCGGCGAGCAGAAGCGTCTTGGCCATGCGCTAGACCACCTCGGCGCGCGGCTCGACCGCGTGATTGATGAAATCGATAATCTGCTGCATCGGGCTGCCGGGCAGAAACACGCCCGAGATGCCGAGCTCACGCAGCTTCTGGATGTCGACATCCGGAATGATGCCTCCGACAAGGACCTTGACCCGGTCGAGGCCCTTCTCCTTCAGAAGCTCCATCAGGCGCGGACAGATGTGCATGTGCGCGCCGCTCAAAATCGACAGGCCGATGACGTCCGCATCCTCCTGTAACGCCGCCGCGGCAATTTGCTCCGGCGTCTGCCGGAGCCCCGTGTAGATGACTTCCATGCCGGCGTCGCGGAGCGCCCGGGCAATGACTTTCGCGCCACGGTCGTGGCCGTCGAGGCCGGGCTTGGCGATGATCACCCGCGTCCGTCGCATCTCGACATGTTCCTGGACCCCGCTCACCGCGCCAAGCCTTTCTGCCATTGCAAGCATCGTACCGGCTGGCCCCTTCGGTCAAGAGGCCAAAACCGAGACTAAATGGACGGCACTTCCTCGTATTCGCCCCAGACCTCGCGCAGGGCATCGCACATTTCGCCGACGGTCGCATACGCGCGCACGCAGTCGAGCAGGGGAGCCATCGTGTTGCCGCGACCGCGCGCCGTGTCGGCGAGCGCGTCGAGCGTCCGCCGGACGCGGTCGTTGTCGCGGGTGGCCCGCAGCTCGTCGAGTCTCGCCAGCTGCGTGCTGGCCGTCGAGTCGTCGAGGTAGAGGATGGACATCGGCGACTCGTCCGCCTGCACGAAGTCGTTGACGCCGACGATCACCCTCTCGCGACGCTCGACGGCCTCCTGGAACCGATAGGACGCCTCCGCGATTTCCTTCTGCGGGAACCCGTTTTCGATCG
>JANOGJ010000006.1:0-1872 GCA_031405995.1 Acidobacteriota bacterium | reverse complement strand
ACGTCGACGGGCTGCTCGGCGCGCGCCCGCGCGGCCGCGCGCTGCCCGACATGGAAGCCCGACTCCGGCAACCGGGCACGGTCGGCGACCTGCTCGAGCACGCCTCGCAGGAGATCTCGCGTGCGTCGCACCAGATCGGCTTCGCGCTCGGACCGGCGAATCCGTCGATGCGCCTGCAGCACATCGACTTCGTGGACCTCGACGGCAGCCGCGTGCTCGTCATCCTCGTCGCCGCGGGCGGCCAGATCACGCACAAGGTCGTGCAGCCCGAGGAGCGGTGCGACCTCGCGTTCCTCCAGCAGGCCGCAAACTACGTCAACACGGAGTTTGCCGGCCTGACGCTGCATGAGGCGCGATCGGCCATCGTCGAGCGCCTGCGCCAGGAGCGCATGCTGTACGACAAGCTGGCGGCGCGGGCGCTGCGGCTCGCGCGCACCGGGCTGGCCGACGTCGCGCCCGAGCAGACGCTGCACGTCCAGGGCACGGCGTTCCTCGTCGACGAGCTGGCCGGCGACACCGCCGACCGCGACCGCACGATCGAAACCCTGCGGGCGCTCGTCGGCATGGTCGAGGAGAAGCACCGGCTCGTGGAGATCCTGACGAAGTACATGGATGCCGAAGGCCTGACGGTGGTGATCGGGTCCGAGCACCTGGTGCCGGACCTGCAGCCATTCAGCATCGTCGCGTCCAGGTACCATGACGGGGAGCATTCGGGCACGGTGGGCGTCATCGGCCCGACCCGCATGCGGTATCAGCGCGCGATCACCGTCGTCGATCGCGTGTCGCAGACGATGACGAGACTCCTGGATGGACAGTAAAGTGATCGACAAGACCGAGACGGCGGCATCCGCCGACGCCGCGCCCGAGACGCTGCAGGGCGAACGCGACGAGTTGCAGGACCGGCTGCTGCGCGTCACGGCGGAGTTCGAGAACTATCGCAAGCGGACCGACCGCGAGCGGCGGGAGCTGTCCGACGCGGTCGCCGCCGACTTCGCGCGGGACCTGCTGCCAGCCGCCGACGACCTCGAGCGCGCGCTCGCGGCGCCCGCCGTCCCGGGCGACCAGGCGCTCCGCGCGGGCGTGGAATTGATTCTGCGGCAGTTGCAGGACGCGTTCCGCCGGCGCGGCGTGGTGCCGTTCGACGCGCTCGGCCAGCCGTTCGACCCGAGCTGGCACGAGGCGCTGGCGAGCGAGCCGGCCGAGGGCCGGCCCGACGGCGAGATCACCGCGGAGATTCGGCGCGGCTACCGCATCGGATCGCGACTGCTCCGGCCGGCTCTCGTGCGGGTGGCCAAGACGTGAGCCAGCGCGACTACTACGAGGTCCTCGGCGTCCCGAAGGCCGCGTCCGAGGCGGACATCAAGAGCGCGTATCGCAAGCTCGCCAAGAAGCTTCACCCCGACGCCAACAAGGCCGACCCCAAGGCGGCCTCGCGGTTTTCCGAGCTGAACGCCGCCTACGAGATCGTCGGCGACGACGATAAGCGCAAGGCGTTCGACCGCGGCGAGATCGACGCCGAGGGCAAGCCGCGCTTCCAGGGTTTCGAGGGCGCGGGACAGCGCGGCGGCGCCGGCGGCCCGTTCGGCGGTCAGGAAGGCGCGTTCGAGACCTTCACCTGGGGCCCGGAAGGCATGCAACGCGGCGGCGGTGCCGGGCGGGGCGGTGGCCCCCGCGGCGGCGGCGGCTTCGAGGACGTGCTGCGCGACATGTTCCGCGGGCGTGGCGGCGCGCGTGCGCCCAGCGGCGGCGGCGGCTTCCAGTTCGAGCAGGAGGACATCCCGCAGCCGGGCCGCGATCTCGCCGCGTCGGTGACGATTGCGCTGGAGGAAGCGGCCAAGGGCACGACGCGCCGCGTGCAGCTTCCGGCCGGCA
>JANOGJ010000005.1:0-1944 GCA_031405995.1 Acidobacteriota bacterium | reverse complement strand
ACCACGTCAGGCTCACGCCGAGATCCCACGACGTCTTCCACTCGTCGGTGCGGGGCGCGAATCGGATGTTGGGCCGTGCCGGCTCGACGGCCGCCACTGCCGCGACCTGGGGCCGATACGCGGCCAGCAAAGCGTCAGCCGAGGCACGCAAAGCGCCCTCGCGTTCGATGAGGCCCTCCCGCTCCGCGCGGCGGTCGACGGCGCGGGCGATGAGCGCGTCGACCGGCTGCCCTTCCAACTCGACGGCCGTCGGCGCCGGCTGGTCCACCGCGCTCGTGGTCGTGATGCGAACGCCAAGCGGCTCGCCGATCAGCCGGGCCAGGTCCATTTCAGCCAGCGCGGCGTCCTTGCGCGCCTCGATGAGCCGCACCGACTGCCGCGCGCGCTGCGCCTGCGCGGAGAGCAGGTCATTCGGCGGCAGCACGCCCGCATCGACGCGGGATTTGACGTCGCCCAGCCAGGCGTCCGTCCGCGCCATCGCCTGGACGAGCACCTGCTCGGCGCGCCGGGCCATCACGACGAGCCAGTAGGACACCGTGACGTCCGTCCGGACGTCCGTTTCGACGATGCGTCGATCCGCGGAGGCGGCGCGGCGATCGGCGCGGGCGGCGTCGACGTACCCTTCGATCCGGCCGGACGTGAACAGCGGGACCGACAGTTCGGCGCGGAGCCGGTAGTTCGACGGCACGTCGGGGAAGAGCACGCGCACGCCGCCGCCGACCTGCGGCACGCCCAGCTCGTCGACGTGATTCGTGCGCAGGTACGCGCTCGTGGCCGTGAGCGACGGCCGGCTGAGCGCCGCCCTCGACAGGATCGCCGCGTCGGCCGCGGCCTCGCGCGCCTGCGCCTCGGCCACGCGCGGCGCATGCGCCAGCGCGCGGGCGATCGCCTCTTCGAGGGTGAGCGCCACGGGCGCCTGCGCGAAGACGGGCCGCGCGACTCCCACGACCGCAAGCAGCGCGACGGCGACGACGGCCAGGGTGAATCGGAAGTGCACGGTCATGACGGGAGTCCTCTTTCCTGTTCCTGTGGTGCGGGGTGTCGATGCGTGATCCGCTCGATGAAGACGTCCTCGAGCGACGGCGCGACCGCCCGCACGCTCGTCGGCGCCAGGCCCTCGCGCGTCAGCAGGTCGGCAATCGCCGTGCCTTCGCCTGGGGCGGTGACGCGCACGTGCAGTCGATCGCCAAAGAGCTGCGCCCGCTCCGCGCCGACGTGCGCGCGGACGACCGCGAGCGCCTGCCGCGCGGGCGCGGCGACGATTTCCAGAATCACGCCGGTCATCGACGCCTGGAGGCGCGCCGGTTCGTCCTGGGCCAGAAGCGTGCCGGCGTCGAGCAAGGCGACGCGCCCGCAGCGCTCCGCCTCGTCCAGGTACGGCGTGGCCATGATGATCGTGAGGCCCGCGGCCAGGAACTCGGCCAGCAGCTTCCAGAACTCGCGCCGCGAGACCGGATCGACGCCGGTCGTCGGCTCGTCGAGCACGAGAATGGGCGGCTCGTGCACCAGCGTGCAGGCGAGGGCGAGCTTCTGCTTCATGCCGCCCGACAGGCGGTCGGCGAGCCGGTCGCGGAACCGCTCGAGGCCGGTGAGCCCGAGCAGGCGCGTGCGCCGGGCCGCGAAATCGCTGACGCCGTGGATGCGCGCGAAGAACTCGATGTTCTCGTCGATGGTCAAGTCGCCGTACAGGCTGAACCGCTGCGAGAGGTACCCGATCGACGTGGTGGCGGTCTTGCGCGCGCGAAACGGATCGACGCCGAGGACCCGCACGCGGCCGCCGTCCGGACGGAGCAGGCCGCAGACGAGACGGAGCGCCGAGGTCTTGCCCGCGCCGTCGGGCCCGATCACGCCGAACATCTCGCCGCGATCCACGTGGAACGAGAGCGCGTCGACGGCGACGGTCGCGCCATAGACCTTGCGGGCCGAGGCAACCTCGATGACCGG
>JANOGJ010000010.1:0-1855 GCA_031405995.1 Acidobacteriota bacterium | reverse complement strand
GCTTGACGCGGTAGGTGCCCGGCTCGGCCCCACCGGCCACCGGTCCTGCCGCCTGCGGCGGCGCGTCGGTCGTGTCGGGATTCGCTGCGGCTCCTCCGCCGCCGCGACCTGCTCCGCCGCGGCCTCCGCGACCGCCCGGGCCTGCGCCCGCCGCGCCCGCGCCCGCGAAGCGCATGTTCCAGAAGTAGCGATTGATGCCCTGGCCAGCCGGAATCGCCGCGGTGAACTTCCGCGCGCCGTCGAGGCTCTCGATTTCAATCTGCACGGGACCGGCCGGCGCGGCCGCCAGGTAGAACGACACCGTCGCCGAGTTGGCGAGCTCCGTCGGCGAGTTCGCCGGCGGCCGATGGGCGATCGTGAGCGGGTTGCGGCCCTGGAACAGCATGTGGCCGCGCGTGGCGCCGCGGCTGACGCCGCGCCACATCGTCGCGACCTTGTTCGTGAACAGATGCGCGTCCCCTCCGAGCACGACGCCCGTGAGCTGCTGCAACGGCGTGATGTCGTCGAGGATCCAGATGCCCCGGCCGTGCGTCGCCGCGATCAGATCGCCCTCGCGCGGGTGGATCACCAGGTCGTGCACCGCGACCGTGGGCATGTCGTTCATGAGGCGCTGCCACGTTCGGCCGGCGTCCACCGAGGCGTGCACGCCGCCCTCGGTCCCGACAAACAGCAGGTTCGGATTCTTGAGGTCTTCCTTGACCACGTACACGGGGTCGCGCGCCGGCAGATTGGCCGTGAGGCTCGTCCACGTGCGGCCGTAGTCGCCCGTCCTGAAGACGTAGGGCCGGAAGTCGTCGTGGCGATGGCGGTCGAACGACACGTAGGCGACCGCCGGATCGAAGTGCGACGGCTCGACGCGGCTGACCCACGTCCGTGCCGGCACAACCGACGCCGGCAGGTTGTCGCGTACGTTGGACCATGTCGCGCCGCCGTCGCGCGTGAGCTGCACGTTCCCGTCGTCGGTACCCGCCCAGATGACGCCAGGCACGAGCGGCGACTCGACGACGGTGATGATGGTCGCGTGCGTCTCCGCGCCGCCGCGTTCGCCCATCAGCGCGCCGGCCGGCGCCGTCACGAGCTCCGCGTCCCTGGTGGACAGGTCCGGGCTGATGAGCGTCCAGCTCTCGCCGCGATCGGTGCTCTTGAAGAGGTGGTTGCTGCCGAAGTACAGCGTCTTCGAGTCGTGCGGCGAGAGGATGAACGGCGAGCTCCAGTTGTAACGGAAGCTCGGCGCGGCGCCGTCGCGAGCGACGACGTCGGCGTGGTTCAGGATCGTCGCCGGCGACGGCCGGATGCTGTTGCCCACCTGGCGGAACATCGCGTCGAGGCGCCGGATGCCGCCGTTCTGTGACTCCGTGTACACCGTGCGCCAGTCATTGGGATCCGGCGTCGTGTGAAAGCCGTCACCGGAATGGAACTTGAACCAGTGGTCGTTGAGGATGCCGTTGAAGTCGCGGCTGTTGCTCGGTCCGCCCCAGTTGCCGCTGTCCTGCAGCCCGCCATACACGAAATACGGGTCGCGGTTGTCCGCCGTCACGGCGTAGAACTGCGAGATGTCCATGTTGTCGAACATCTGGAACTGCAGGCCGCGGTCGTACGTCGCGTAGGCGCCCTTGTCGTTCGCGACGTAGAACCGATCGCTGTTGTTCGGATCGATCCACAGCGCGTGAAAGTCGCCCTCAATGCCTTGCAGATTGCGCGTGAAGGACTTGCCGCCGTCCTCGGACACCTGCGCCGCGCCGGCGAGCATGTAGACCCGCTGCGCATTCCCCGGATCGAGATAGATGTGGCTGAAATAGAAGGGCCGGCCGTTCGAAGGATTCATGAACCGCCACGAGGCGCCCGCGTCTTCCGA
>JANOGJ010000001.1:0-2110 GCA_031405995.1 Acidobacteriota bacterium | reverse complement strand
GCGGCTGCGCGGAACTCGCGCCCGCGACGACCGCGCTCGCTTCCAGGGGGTCGTACCTCGGCGCGTCGTGCATGTCCTGCCGGCAGCCGGAGAGGAAAAGCAGCGGGAGCAGGACGATGACGAGCCCGGCACCACGGTCGCCGCGGCGCGGCGGCCCGCCGAAGCCTTGGCGAAGGCGGCTAGTGGTCAACCTGTACCACCTCTCGCGCGTGCAGGCTCGCGAGGAACTGCCGCGTGGCGTTCTGGTCGAACTTCGGGTCGCTCGACTCGATCGCGAGGAAGAAGGCGTCCTGGCTCGCGCGGCTGAACCGCTCGGCGTTGAAGACCGGGTGATAGGGCTGCGGCAGCCCGTTCAGCGCGAGCATGCCGAAGACGGCCGAAAACGCCGCGATGAGAATGGTCACCTCGAACGTCACCGGGATGAAGCTGACCCACGAGTGGTACGGCCGGCCGCCGACGTTCATGGGCCAATCGATGACCTGCGTGAAGTACTGCAGGCCGTAGCCGGCGAGCGCGCCCGTGATCCCGCCAATCAACACGATCGGCGCGACCAATCGCTCGCGAAACCCGAGCGCCTCGGCGAGTCCGTGGATCGGGAACGGCGAATAGGCGTCGGTCTTCGAGTAGCCGGCCTCTCCCACCTTGCGGGCGGCGTCGAGCAGGGCCTGCGCCGAGTCGAACTCGGCCATCAGGCCGTAGAAGGGCGGCGCGGACTTCGCGGCATGCGCCATCAGTGCGACCCTTCCTCGGGCTGCTTCACCCGCGATTCCGGCAGCAGCGTCTTCATCTCGAAGATCGCGATCATCGGCAGCACGCGCACGAACAGGAACATGAGCGTCGTGAACAAGCCGATCGTGCCGAAGAGCGTCATGAAATCCCAGATCGTCGGGTAGTACATGTCCCACGACGACGGGAGGAAGTCGCGGTGGAGGCTGGTGACGATGATGACGAAGCGCTCCAGCCACATGCCGACGTTCACGAACATGCACACCGCGAACACCACAGGGATGTTCCGGCGCAGCCGCTTGGACCAGAGCAGCTGCGGCACGATGAAGTTACAGAGGAGCAGGACCCAGTACGCCCAGGCGTACGGCCCGTAGTAGATCCGGTTCTTCAGCATGAAGCGCTCGTACTCGTTGGCGCTGTACCAGCCGAAGAACGCCTCGCAGAGATAGCCGTAGACGACGATCAGGCCCGTGACGAGCATGATCTTGGCCATGTTCTCGATGTGGCGCATCGTGAGGAAGTCCTGCACCTTGAACATGACGCGGATCGGGATCGCGAGCGTGAGCACCATCGCGAAGCCCGCGTAGATGGCGCCGGCGACGAAGTAGGGCGGGAAGATCGTCGCGTGCCAGCCGGGCAGCACCGCGACGGCGAAGTCGAAGCTCACCACTGTGTGGACGGAGAGGACCAGCGGCGTCGAGAGGCCGGCCAGCAGCAGGTACGCCTTCTCGTACCGCGCCCAGTGCCGCGCCGACCCGCGCCAGCCCATCGATAACACCCCGAAGAGCTTCTGCAGCGCAGGGATCTTGGCCTTGTCCCGGAAGGTCGCGAGGTCTGGAATCATGCCAACCGACCAGAAGAGCAGCGAGACCGTGAAGTAGGTGGAGACCGCGAAGACGTCCCAGATGAGCGGGCTCCGGAAGTTCGGCCAGAGCGCCATCGTGTTGGGATACGGGAACAGCCAGTAGGCGGCAACCCACGGCCGGCCCGTGTGGATCAGTGGGAAAATCGCCGCGCACACCACGGCGAAGATCGTCATGGCCTCCGCGAAGCGATTGATCGAGTTGCGCCATTGCTGCCGCATCAGGAGCAGGATCGCGGAGATCAGCGTTCCCGCGTGGCCGATGCCGATCCACCAGACGAAGTTGATGATGTCGAACGCCCAGGCCGTTGGGATGTTGTTGCCCCAAATGCCGACACCCTGATAGAGCAGCCAGCCAACCGACACCAGCAGCATGTTCACGGCAAGGAACGCCACGAACGTGGGAATCAGCCAAGCCTTATTGTTGTGCCGCGACTGGTCGAGCACGACGTCGCCGATCGTGCGATCCAACGAGGCGTACGTTGGGTCGCCTTCGAGGAGCGGCTGGGCGTGGATGTCCTT
>JANOGJ010000845.1:0-2684 GCA_031405995.1 Acidobacteriota bacterium | reverse complement strand
CGCGTCTGGCCGGACCAGGTCACCGGGCCATTTGCGAGCAACGCCGCGAACAACTCGAGCTTCTCCTCGAACAGTTGTTCGTATTGCGCCATGTCGTAGCCGAATAACGGATACGACTCGGTGAACGAGCCGCGGCCAAGGATCACTTCCGCGCGCCCGTTGGACAGCGCGTTCAGAGTTGAGAATCGCTGGAACACGCGGACGGGGTCGTCGGTGCTGAGGACCGTGACGGCGGATCCGAGGATCATGCGCTTGGTCCGTGTGGCGATCGCCGCGAGCACGACCTCCGGCGCGGAGATCGCGAAGTCAGCGCGATGATGCTCGCCGACACCGAAGCTGTCGACGCCCACGCTGTCGGCCAGGACGGCTTCGTCGAGGACGTCGCGAAGCACCTGCGCCTGCGATCGTGGGCGCTGGTCCGGGTCGCGCGTGACGTCGCCGAATGTGTCGAGGCCGAGTTCGAGCATGCCGTGATTATCGCCCGCGCCGCACGCCGGCAGCGTGCCGTAGTTCATCGCGCAGAAGACGATCGCGCCGTAGAGAGGCCCGACGAGCCAGAGCGGCGCCGTGCGCAGAAAGGCGATGCGCCGGCTGAGCGCGTGAAAGACGAGTGTCGCCGTGAGCGCGACCGTGAAGTGCATCGCGAGGCCGATGGCGGCCATGCCGGCGCCGGCGTCCGCCGCCGCGCGTCCCCAGAGCGCCGAGGCCACGCCGCGCAGGACTTGCGCGGGCGTGCGGCCGGCCTCAATCCAGGATTGGACGCAGGCGGCCGTGATGTCGAGCACGCCGCACAGCAACCAGCCCGTGAGGATCGCCTCGCGGCAGACTTCTCAACACATGGAACCACGACGGCTTGCCTGGCACGCGCCGACGGGGCCTCACGAGTTCGCGCTGGCGTGGGTACCGGGGACCTCAGGTACCCCGTATGCGTTCGGCCACGGGCGTCAACGGCGATCGATGGAGCTGGCGGGCGTGCTCACGACAGCTGCCTCGGCTTCCGCGTGGTGGCTGGCGCCGCCAGCGCGATTTTACTTGAAAAAGCGAACTAATTGACTCCGTCCCTCGTCTGGACTGAATGATGAAGGGCGACAAGCTCGGGGAATTCGAGGAATTTGCGCTGCTGGCCGTGTGCGCGCTCAAGGACGGGACGTACGGCGTGCCCGTGCAGCAGTACATGGAGAAACACACGGGCCGCAACGTGACCATGGGCGCCGTGTATGCCGTGCTCGCCCGGCTCGAGGACAAGCGGTTCGTCCGCTCGGTCCTGGGCGACGCCACACCGGTCCGTGGCGGCAAGCGCAAACGGCTGTACGAACCGACCGCCGCCGGCATCAAGGCGATCCAGGAACTGCGCCGCGTGCGCGATCGCCTCTGGCAGGCGATCGAATCGCGAGGCCGAGCATGATGGCGCCTCGCCACGATATCAAGGCCGACCTCACCGAGCTGTTCGAGGCGCGCCTCCGTTCGCGCGGCAGGCTCTACGCGACGTGGCGCCTGCTTGGCGACATTGTGAGCATAGCGGTCCCCCGCCGCCTGCTCACGTCCGGCGGGACGAAGTCCCCCGGATTGATGATCGATCTTCGTCACGGACTTCGCCTGTTCGCCAAACATCCCGCGGTCATCGGCGCGACCGTCGGGGGTCTCGCCCTCGCGATTGCCGTCAGCACAACGGTCTTCACCATCCTCAATGCGAGCGTGCTCCGCCCGTACGGCATGGACGCGCCCCGCGACGTCGTCAGGGTGCAGATGCTCGTCAAGAATGGCATGGCCAACGAGTGGCCGTATCACGCCTTTGCGGGAATGCGCGAGCACGCGAGTCACGCGCGCCTCGCAATTGAAGCCATCGAAGCCTTCCTGCAGGAAGGCGTGCGCTTCTCTCTGTCGCCCACGGAGACGGCCAGCCGCGAGGACTCGCTGCTGCTCGTGAGCGGGGGCTACCTGTCGATGCTTGGCGGCCGCCCGATCCGCGGCCGCGCCCTTCAACCGAGCGACGACACGCCGGGCGCGTCGCCAGTGGTGGTGTTGAACCACAGGTTTTGGACCACGCGGCTGAACAGCGATCCGGGAATCGTCGGCACGACCGTCTGGCTGTCAGGCACACCGGTCACGGTCGTCGGTATTCTCGAACCCGCCTTCACGGGCCCGATCGACAACCCTCCCGCGTTCTGGGCGCCGTTTGGCAGTTATGCGGCGATCTTCCGGGACCGGCCCATCGATCGGACGAGCGCGATGCAGGTCGCGGTCATCGCGCGTATCACGGCCAGCGTGGACCGTGCGGTCGCAACGAGCGAGCTCTCGGCCATCGCGGCGGCCTTGCCGGATGTGGGGATTCGAAACGAGGCTGGCGGAACAGCGCCTGTGACCGGAGTCCAGCTCGACGGCGTGTCGTCTCCCATGGACGGCCCCGACTCGGCGGGGATGCTGGTGCTCGTCGGCGTGATTCTCGTGGTCGTCGGCCTCGTGCTCGCGCTCGCCTGCGTCAATGTCGCCAATCTGCTGCTCGCGGGCGCCGCGGCGCGCGCCCGGGAGATCGCCGTGCGGCTCGCGCTCGGCGCCACACGGCGCCGCATCCTGCGCCAGCTCCTCAGCGAAAGCGTGCTAATCGGGCTCATGGCCGGCGCGGCCGGATTGCTGCTGTCGGTCTGGCTCGTGCCGATCGTCGCGGCCGCGACCGGACTGCCGGA
>JANOGJ010000828.1:0-2614 GCA_031405995.1 Acidobacteriota bacterium | reverse complement strand
TGATGGGCTCGCCGCTCGCGCCCTGCGTGCCTTCCGGCTTCGCGGTGAGGTCCGGCGAGATCTTCTCCCACGTCACGCCCTTGTCGCGCGTGCGGTGCACGTGCTGCGACCCGTAGTACAGCACCTGCGGGTCGTGCGGCGAGAGCGCCATCGGTGACACGCGCTGGAACCGCAGGATCAGATCGCTCGCGGGATTGCCGTACAGCGACTGCGCGCCGACCCAGTAGTTCTTCTGCTGGCCGGTCTCGAGGTTCATCACGCTGTACTGGCCCTTGCACGAGCCGTAGACGATGTTCTTCTCGGACGGATGCGGGATGATGGGCCCGGTCTCGCAGCCCGGCCCGCCGCGGAAGTCGGCCGTGTTGTACGGATCGGCCTGGCTCGAAATGATCAGCGTGCTGTTGTCCTGCTGCGCGCCGTACAACTTGTACGGAAACGCGTCGTCCAGCCACACGCCGTAGATCTCCGACGTCACCTGGTTCATTTGCGTCGACCAGGTGCGGCCGCCGTCGAACGACACGTTCGCGCCGCCGTCGTTCGACTGGATCATCGTGTTGCCGTCCTTCGGGTTGATCCAGATGTCGTGGTTGTCGCCGTGCGGCACCGGCATCGACGCGAAGGTCTTGCCGCCGTCCACGGACTTGTAGAAGCCTTCCGCGCCCGCATACACGACATCGGCGTTCGTCGGGTCGGCGCCGAGCGTCGTGTAGTAGAACGGACGCTGCAGGAGCGAGCCCTGCGCGGTCATCAGCTGCCACGTCTGTCCCGCATCGTCCGACCGGTAGAACCCGCCGCCCGGCAGTGCTTCGACGAGGGCGTACACGCGATTCGGATTCGCGGCGGTCACCGCGAGATTGGCCTTGCCGATGAGCTCGCCCGGCAGCCCCGTCATGTTGCGCGCGAACGTCTCGCCGCCGTCCGTGCTCCTGTAGAAGCCGCCGTTCCGCGAGCCGCTGGTGATCGTCCACGGCTTCCGCTCGAGCCGGGACAGCCACGCGTACACGACGTTCGGGTTGCCGGGCTGAAGCTCGACGTCCATCGCCCCGACGGTGTCGGAATGGAACAGCGTCTTCCGCCAGGTCTTCCCGCCATCCGTCGTCTTGAAGATGCCGCGCTCGGCGTTGGCCTTGAAGATGTCACCCGTGGCCGCCACCCAGACGATGTCCGGGTTGGTCGGATGGACGCGGACCGCGCCGATCTGCCCGGCGTTGTAGAGGCCCGCGAACTGCCAGGTCTTGCCCGCGTCGGTCGTCTTGTACACGCCCCGGCCGGTGGACACGTTGCTGCGCACGCCATCCGATCCGGTGCCGAGATAGATGATGTTCGGATCCGAGTCCGCGACGGCAATCGAGCCCATCGATCCCACTGGGACCTTGCCGTCCGTGATCGGCGTCCACGTGACGCCGCCGTCCGTTGTCCTGAATACTCCGCCACTGGCGACGCCCATATAGAACGTGCGCGGCTGCGACGGCACGCCGGTCACGGTCGTCACGCGTCCGCCGCGCGACGGTCCAACCAGGCGGTAGCTCAACCCGGCCAGCAGCGCGGGATTCGCGCCGGGCATCTGCGGCGTGCGGACGGCCGGTGACTGCGCGCCGATCGGCGCAACCAGGGCCAGCGAGATTACGCCAAGAGATCTAAGAATCGTTCGCGACATCGTCAGACTCCACTCGTGAGGTACTTCTTGATCGCCGCCACCGTGCGATCGATCTCGTCCATCGTGTTGTAGAAGTGCGGCGACATGCGGAGGCCCGGGTTCAGCGCGCCCGTTCTGCCCGTGCACACGATGCGGTCCTTCTCGAGGAGCGCCGTGCCGAGTCGGCGGACATCCAAGGCGCCCGGTTGGAAGATCACAATCGCGGCGTGCTCGCCGTGGTTGCGATCGGTCCAGAGCTTCACGCCGGGGAGCTTCTCGAGGCCGTCCATCAGGGCCTTGGCGAGCTGCCGTGCTCGCGCCTCGATCACCGTGCGACCGATGCCCCCCTGGAACTTCAATGCCTCGCTGACCGCCGCAATCGACGCGTCGTCGCGCTGTCCGTTCGCTTCGAGCGTGCGCGAGATGCCGACCTGCCCGCCGTAGAGCCCGACGATGGAGGGGTGGAGGCGGTCGTGGACGGCGCGGTTCACGTACAGCATCCCTTTCTCTTTCGGCCCGCACGGCCACTTGTGCATCGAGCCGCTGTAGAAGTCCGGCTTCATCGCGCCGAGGTCGAGATCCAGCACGCCAAACGCCTGCGCGCCGTCGACGAGCGACAGGATGCCCTTTTCGCGCGCGGCGGCGCAGATCTCCTTCGCCGGCAGCACGCCACCCGAATTGCTGCTGACGTGCGTAATCGCGATCAACCTGGTTCGCGGCGTCATGGCCTCGATGAACAGGTCGATGTAGGCCAAGGGCCCGGGCTCGATGACGGGCACGGTGACGACCCTGAACCCGAAGCGCTGCGCTTTGGTGCGCCACGCGTTCAGATTGGTCGGATGGTTGTCCGCCCACACGATGACCTCGTCGCCGGCCTTGAAGTCGAGGCCGCTCGAGACGACGTTGTTGCTCTCGCTCGTGTTGCGCGTGATCACGATCTCTTCCGGCGTCACGCGGAGCGCCGAGGCCAGCAGCCGC
>JANOGJ010000737.1:0-3447 GCA_031405995.1 Acidobacteriota bacterium | reverse complement strand
CTTTGGAAATCATCAAGCATGTTGCCCAAATTCGCCGGCACTGATTATCTTGTCCGCCTGGCCTGCAAGTGGGAGGTCCGGGCGCGCAAAGCGGGGAATGTTCATCCAGGACAACGTTTTGCCGATCTTACAGTCAACCACTTCTACCGAAGCGCCATGGCCATCGCACCGGTGTTCGCGGCTGCGACCAGTCAATCGGTCGGTGAAACGGTGTGGCGGGCTATCGTGTCAAGCCGCGCATCCACGCCGATGAACTTGGCGCGAGCGGCGGATCGGAAGTGGCGGCGGCCGTGAGCGCGCGCGCGGCCGACCACCTCGTGCACGTCACACCGAGCGGCATCACGGCGCTGGCGCGGGCCGGCGTCATCGCCACGCTCCTGCCCTGCGCGGCGTTCTACCTCAAGCTCGGGCGCTACGCGCCTGCGCGGGACCTCATCGCCGCGGGCGTGCCCGTCGCGCTCGCGACCGACGTCAATCCCGGCGGCGGCTTCTCGCCGTCCATGCCCTTCGCGATGGCGCTCGCCTGCTTCGGCATGGGGATGACGTTCGACGAGGCGCTCGTCGCCGCGACGGCCAACGGCGCCGCCTCCCTCGACCGGGCCGATCGGATCGGCAGCCTCGAAACCGGCAAACAGTTCGACGCCGTGCTCGTCGATGGTCCCGCGATCAACCTGCTTCGCGTCAACGCGCCGGCGATTCGGGCGGTGATTAAGAAGGGTGAAATCGTGTGGGGAAACTCATAAGCTTGCCCATGCTCTCTTCGCTCCCGGTCTCTGATCTCCTTGACGCCTTCAGCTCGCCCGATCCCACGCCCGGCGGCGGCTCCGCGGCGGCGCTGATGGGCGCGCTGGGCGCCTCCCTGCTTGCGATGGTGGCCGGCCTGCCGAAGACCAAGACCGGCGCGCCCGAGGAGCGCTCCGCGCTCGACGACGCGCGCGCCGATTTGCTCCGGGTGCGCAAGACGCTCGTGGACCTCGTGGACCGCGACGCGGCCGCGTACGACCTCGTCGTCGCCGCCTTCAAGCGGCCGAAGAGCACCGACGAGGAGAAGGCCGCTCGCAGCGCCGCGATTCAGGACGCGATGCGCGTCGCGACCGAGGTGCCGGTCGAGACGTTCCGCGCGTGCGCGGAGGCCGTGGAAGCGGCCCGCGTGGTCGCGGAGCACGGCAACCCGTCGGCGAAGAGCGATGTGGCGGTAGGCGTCCACGCGCTCCAGGCCGCGTTGATGGGGGCGGCGTTCAACGTCGAGATCAATATCGGCAGCCTGAAGGACGCCGCGCTGGTGGATCGGCTCACGGCCGCTCTGCGCGAGGCGCAAGCGCGTGCGGCGGCGGCATCGCAGCCGATCTACGTTTTGGCCGGCATCGCCGACCTGCAGAAGTTAGTAGGCGCCCGCCTCGGCGGCCACGGACGTTTTCCTGAGGACTAGCGCACTCGCCCGAGCAGCCGTCCCCACCGGACGTCGCTGAAGAAGCCGCCGATCGATCCGTTCTCGGCAAATGAAAAATAGATGAACAGCGCCTGGCCCTTGACGTAGTGGGCCGGGAGGAATCCCCAGAAGCGGCTGTCCTGCGAGTTGTCGCGGTTGTCGCCCATCATGAAGAACTGCCCGTCGGGCACGGTCACGGGCCCGTAGGTCACGCGCAGGTCGTCGGCCGCGGCGACGCCGGGAAGGCCGTCGAGGTAATGCGCGTACGGTTCCTCGATGGGCGCGCCGTTCACGTGCACCTTCTTCTGCTTCAGTTCCAGTCGATCGCCGGGCAAGCCAACCACGCGTTTGATGAAGTCGCGCTCCGGATCCTCCGGATACTTGAACACGACGATGTCGCCGCGACGAACGGGACGGCCGGGCAGCAGGACGCGCTCGATCCCCGTCACGGTCGGCGCGAAGATCATCTTGTTCACGAGCAGGTGATCGCCGATGAGCAGGTTCGGCTCCATCGACCCGGTCGGGATCTTGAAGGCCTGGAACACGAAGGTGCGCACGAACAGCGCCAGGACAAAGGCGATGAGGAGAGACTCGAAGTACTCTCTGAAGACCGATTTCTTCATGACTCCGATCCCACCTTGAGCACGGCCAGAAACGCCTCCTGCGGAATCTCCACGCGCCCGACGCGCTTCATGCGCTTCTTGCCCTCTTTCTGTTTCTCGAGCAGCTTGCGCTTGCGGCTGATGTCGCCGCCGTAGCACTTGGCCAGCACGTTCTTGCGCATCGCCCTGATCGACTCGCGCGCGACGATGCGGCTGCCGATCGCCGCCTGGATGGCGATCTCGAACATCTGGCGTGGGATGAGCTCGCGCATCTTGGCCGCGAGCGCCCGGCCGCGCGCGTAGGCGTTGTCCTCGTGCACGACCACCGACAGCGCGTCCACCGGCTCGCCATTGACGAGGATGTCCAGCTTCACGAGCGGCGCCTCGCGGTAGCCCGTGACGTGATAGTCGAGCGACGCGTAGCCGCGAGAAATCGTCTTCAGCCGGTCGTAGAAGTCCATGACGACCTCGTTGAACGGCAGTTCGTAGGTGACGATGACCCGGTCCTTCGAGGCAAACTCCAGCCCCTTCTGGGTACCGCGCTTCTCCTGGCACAGCTCGAGGATCCCGCCCACGTGTTCGGCCGGGGTGAGGATCATCGCCGTGATGATCGGCTCGTCGATGTGGTCGATCTGGCTCGGGTCGGGCAGCTTGGACGGGTTGTCCACCTCGATCGTCGCGCCGGCGGTCGTCGTCACGCGGTAGAGGACGCCCGGCGCCGTCGTGACCAGGTCCATGTTGTATTCGCGCTCGAGCCGCTCCTGGACGATCTCCATGTGAAGTAGGCCGAGGAAGCCGCAGCGGAAGCCGAAGCCAAGCGCCAGCGACGTCTCGGGCTCGAAGTGGAACGACGCGTCGTTGAGGCGCAACCGCTCGAGCGCCTCCCGAAGCTCCGGGTACTGTGACGCCTCCACGGGGTACAGCCCCGCGAAGACCATCGGCTTCAGCTCTTTGAAGCCCGGGAACGGCGTCTCGGTCGGGCGCGCCGTCTCGGTGATGGTGTCGCCGATCTTCGCGTCGGCGACGTTCTTGATGTTGGCGGTGAGGAACCCGGCCTCGCCGACGCCGAGCGACTCCACGGGGATCGGTTTCGGCGTGAAGACGCCGAGCTGCTCCACCTCGAAGTCCTGGCCCGCATTCATGAGTCGAATCTTGAGCCCCGGCCGCAGGCTGCCGTCGATGACGCGCGCGAGGATCACGACGCCACGGTACGGGTCGTACCACGAGTCGAAGATCAGCGCCTTGAGCGGAGCATCCGGATCACCGGTCGGCGGATGAAAGCGCTCGACGATGGCCTCCAGGATGTCGTGCGTGCCGGTGCCCTCCTTGGCGCTCGCCAGGATCGAGGTGGAACTGTCGAGCCCGATGATGTCCTCGATCTGGCGCTTGCACTCGTCGGGCTGTGCGCTCGGGAGG
>JANOGJ010000721.1:0-8232 GCA_031405995.1 Acidobacteriota bacterium | reverse complement strand
CACACACGGGCCCGGGCATCTTGCCCGGGCCCGTTTTCTTTTGTCCCGCGCTACACTTGCTCGCGTGCGAGCCGCTGCCGCCCTCATTGCGATCCTGCTGACGACTCCCTGGGCCGGCCTAACAGCCCCGCAAGCGCCCGCGACGAACGTCGTGATCGTCACGATTGACGGATTCCGCTGGCAGGAGTTGTTCTCCGGCGCCGATCAAACGCTGTTCAAGCGGGGACAGAACGACGAACCCGGCGCAGCCGAGAAGCGGTTCTGGCGGCCGACACCCGAGGCGCGGCGCGCCGCGCTGATGCCGTTCTTCTGGAACGTGATCGCGGCGAAGGGCCAGGTGTTCGGCGATCCGTCACGGCAGAGCCTCGCGCGCGTGACGAACGGCCTGTGGTTCTCGTACCCCGGGTATTCCGAGATGCTGGCGGGCGTCGCCGACCCCAGGATTGACAGCAACGACAAGGTGCCCAACCCGAATATCACCGTGCTCGAGTGGCTGAACGGCCGGCCGGGATTTCGAGGCCGTGTCGCCGCGTTCGGCACGTGGGACGTAATGCCGTTCATCCTGAATGTCGGGCGAAGCCGCCTGCCAGTGGGCGACGACGCGCGGCCAGTGCCGCTGCCGAAAACCGATCGGCAGCGCGCCATCAACGATCTGGCGGCTGACCTTCCACCCTACTGGCCGGGCGTGCCGTTCGACGCGCCGATCATGCACGCGGCGCTCGAATCGCTGCGAACCGACACGCCGCGGGTGCTCTACGTGATGCTCGGCGAAACCGACGAATGGGCGCACGAAGGGCGCTATGACCTGTACCTCGACGCCGCGTTCCGATCGGATCGCTTCATCGGCCGGCTGTGGGACACGCTCCAGTCCCTGCCGGGGTACGCGAATCGGACGGCGCTCGTCCTCACGACCGATCACGGCCGCGGCGCCACGAGCGCCGACTGGACCGATCACGGCCGCAAAGTTCCGGCGGCGGAACGAACCTGGATCGCGGTGATGGGACCCGGCGTCGCCCCGCTTGGCGCGCGCCAGTCAGTGACCGTCACGGCGTCGCAGATCGCGGCGACCATCGCGGCGCTCGTCGGCGAGGACTTCCGGTCCGCGGTCCCCGCCGCGGCGGAGCCGCTGCCCGGCGTTGTCCGGCGTGACTGACGACCACGGCCTCGACGTCGACGTCCTCATCATCGGCGCCGGCCCTGCCGGTTGCGGCGCGGCGCGCCTTCTCGCGGCCTGGGGACACCGTGTCGTCCTCGTCGATCGCTCCGCCGGCGAGGGCCGCGCGCTCGCGGAGTCGATTCCCCCGAGCGCGAAGAAGGCGCTCGGCGCCCTCGGGATGCTGACGCCACTCGAAGACGCCGGATTCCAGCCCTGGCGAGGCAACACGGTGTGGTGGGCCGGAGAACCGGACGTCGAGCCCTCGCGGACCGAGTCGTTTCCACCCGGCGTCGCGGGCTATCAGGTCGCCCGCGCCGACTTCGACCGGCGGCTGCGCGCGCTCGCGGTGGACACCGGCGCGACGATCCGCCAAGGCCCCCTGGCGGAACCCGTCGAGCCTGGCGTCACCGCGACGTTCGTCCTGGACTGCTCCGGCCGCGCCGGTGTGATCGCGCGCCAGGGTCTTCGGCGCGCGGAGGCGTCGCACCACACGGTGGCGCTCGTCGGCGTCTGGCGCGCGGATCGGCCGTGGCCGCCCCCTCTCGCCGACGACACGCACACCCTCGTCGCGTCTTATGCCGACGGCTGGGCCTGGTCGGTGTCGACGCGGCCCCTCGAGCGGCAGATCACCGTGATGGTCGACCCTCAGCGCACCGAACTCGCCCGCGGCGCGCCGGCGCGCGCGGTCTACGAAAAGGAACTCGCCAAGGTGCGGCCGTTCCGGCCGCTCCTTGACTCCGCGACGCTCGTCGACGGTCCGTGGGGCGCGGACGCCTCGCTCTACTCCGCCGAGCGGTACGCGGGACCCGGGTTCTTGCTCGTCGGCGACGCGGGGTCCTTTATTGATCCGCTGTCGTCCTTCGGCGTGAAGAAGGCGCTCGCGTCGGCCTGGCTTGCGGCGATTGCCGTGCATACGGCGATCGCGCGGCCCACGATGCGTGACGAAGCGCTCGCGTTCTTCGACCGCCGGGAGCGCGCGGTCTACGCGAGCGCGCGTCGACAGGCCACCGAGTTCGCGGCCGACGCGGCGGCCCGGACGAACCACCCGTTCTGGCTGACACGCGCCTCGGCGCCGGACGGCGTCGACCCCGACGTCGGCGTCGAGGAGGTCGACGCGGCGGCGCTGGCGCGCGATCCGGCCGTCATCGCCGCGTTCGAGGACCTGAGGCGGCGTCCGGCCGTCCATTTTCGAACAGGTTCCGACGCGCGCATCGGCCCTCGAGCCGCCGTTCGTGGCCGCGAGATCGTCATGGACGATCACGTGTTTCTGCCGGCTTGGCCCGCTGGCGTTCGGTACCTGCGCGGCGTGGACGTCGTGGCCCTCGCCCGCCTCGCGCCGGCGCACACCGACGTGGGCGACCTCGTCCAGGCCTACACGCGCGTGCACGGTCACGTCGCCCTGCCGGACTTTCTTGGCGCGATGGCGACACTCGTGGCGAAAGGAGGGCTGGTAACGTCCTGACCGGTATGGTAAAACGCGAGTCACTCATGCTGCGTTCCGGCCGGATCGGATCGATTCTGCTCGCCCTCCTCGTCATCGCGCCTGGACTCGGCGCCGTCGCGCGACAGCAACCCCCAGCTCAGACGCCGGTTCCTCCCGCAACGGCGGCCGCCGCCGCGAAGGATGACGTCGAAGGCATCCCGATCACGAACGAGACGGTGAAAACGGTCTGCGGCACGTGCCACAAGGCCGACGCGAAGGGGCAGCTCTCGCGCATCTCGTTCCGGCGGACCACACCGGAGGGCTGGCAGGAAACCATCCGCCGCATGGTCACGCTCAACAAGGCGGACATCGAGCCGGATCAGGCCCGCATAATCGTGAAGTACCTGTCCGATCGCCTCGGTCTCGCGCCGGAGGAATCCAGGCCGGCGGCGTTCGAGGTCGAGCGGCGCCTCATCGACTTCAAGTACGCCGCGAACGCCGACACGGAGCGCGTGTGTTCGAGTTGCCATTCGATCGGGCGCGTCATGCTGCAACGCCGCACCGACAAGGAGTGGGACCTCGTCGTCGCGATGCACCGCGGCTACTACCCGCTCGTGGACTTCCAGGTGTTCCGCCGCGGCGGCCCGCCCTCGACGGAGCCCGGTCCAGACGGCCGGCCGCCCGACAATCGCCATCCGATGGACAAGGCGCTCGGCCACCTGAAGTCGGCGTTTCCGATGACAACGCCGGAGTGGTCGGCGTGGGCCGCGACCATGCGGAGCCCGCGCATCGATGGGACTTGGCTGCTGCGCGGCTACGAGCCGGGCGAAGGCCCGGTGTTCGGCACGGTGACGGTCACGGCTAGCTCGGCCTCGCCGGATACCTTCACGACGGAAGCGACGTATCGCTACGCGCGGAGCGGCCGCACGGTGACCCGGCGCGGTCGCGCGCTCGTCTATACGGGCTACCAGTGGCGCGGCCGGACGATGGTCGAGGCGGACGAGAAGACGTCGCTGCGCGAAGTGATGGCGGTCGAGCGCGACTGGCAGTCGATGTCAGGGCGCTGGTTCGCCGGAGACCACGACGAGTTTGGCCTGGACGTGCAACTGAGCCGGCAGGGGCGGGAGACGCTGGTCGGCGGCGTGGACCGCGCCTCGCTGAAGCGATCGACGACCGCTCAGACGCTCCGCATTTTCGGCGCGAACTTCCCGGCCACCGTGGCCGCCCGCGACGTCGACCTCGGCCAGGGCGTGTCGGTGACGCGGGTGGTGAGCACGACGCCCGCGATGGTGACGGTCGAGCTGGACATCGCGGCCGACGCGCCCGTCGGCGCGCGCGACCTGTTCGTCGCCGGCGTCGTCAAGCAGGCGGCGCTCGTCGTCTACGACAAGATCGACACGATTAAGGTGACGCCGGGCTGGAACATGGCGCGGGTCGGCGGGGCCGTCTTCCCGAAAATGTTCGCGCAGTTCGAGGCGATGGCCTACTCCAACGGCGCCGACGCCAAGCCGGATACGAAGGACGACCTCGCGCTCGGCGCCGTGGACGCGACCTGGACGATCGAGGAGTACACGGCGACGTTCGACGACGACGACCGGAAGTTCGTCGGTGAAGTCGACGGCGCGAGGGGCCTGTTCACGCCGGCGCTCGACGGCCCGAACCCGGCGCGGTCCGGCAACCGCAACAACATCGGCGACGTCTGGGTGATCGCGACGCACACGCCCGCGGCGGGCGGCGCGCCGGTCCGCGCCCGCGCGCATCTGGTCGTCACGGTGCCGCTCTACATGCGCTGGGATTTCTTCACGGTGGGTCGATGAGCCTGCTGCTGCCGGGCGATTGCCACGCGTTCGAGGCCGGCGGCCGCCGGTTTCTGTATCTCGCGCCGAGCGCGGCCGTGATGGCGGTCGACGACGTGTCGGCGGCGGTGCTCGACGCCGTGGCGGAGCGCTCGCAGTCGCCGGAGGACGTCGCGGCGTCCCTGTCGGACCGGTGGCCGAAGTCCGAGGTGGACGAGACGGTCGGCGAGCTCATTCGCGCGCGCGCCCTTGCCCGATTCGAGGCGCCGTCGCGGCCGATGCCGAAGATCCTGCCGCTGACCCCGGTGCCGCTCAGCACGATGGTGCTGAACGTGACGAACCAGTGCAACCTGAGCTGCACCTACTGCTACGAGTACGGCGAGGACAAGATCGTCCAGACGGAGAACGGGAAGCAGCCCAAGTGGATGAGCGAGGACACGGCGCGGGAGAGCGTCGAGTTCCTGTTCCGCGAGTCGGGCAAGGACGCGCATCTCACGTTTTTCGGCGGCGAGACGCTCCTGAACTTCAAGATTCTCGAGTTCACCGTGGGCTACGCCCGGAGGCGCGCGGCGGAACTGGGCAAGACGATCGATTTCTCGCTCACGACGAACGCGACGCTCCTCAAGCCCGAGGTGATCGAGTTTCTCGCCGAGAACAATTTCGGCGTGACGATCTCGATCGACGGGCCGCCGGACCTGCAGAACAAGTTTCGCGTGTTTAAGAACGGGACGGGGAGCTACGACCTCGTCGCGCCGAAGATCAAAGCGCTCCTCGCCCGGCACCGGTCGCGGCCGATCGGCGCGCGTGTCACGCTGACGAAGGAGACGCTCGAGGTGCGGCGCATTTACGATCATCTCCGGAACGAGATCGGGTTCTGGGAGGTCGGGTTCGCGCCGGTGACGGCGGCGCCCAGCCGCGCGCATGCGTTCGGCGAAGACGGGTTCGAGAAGGTCCTCGCGGACTTCCGCGATCTGGCGAGCGACTACCGCGACGCGGCGCTCGCCGGCCGGCACCACGGATTCAGCAACGTGCGCGAGACGTTGCAGGAAATCCACAAGGGCGCGAGCAAAGCCTGGCCCTGCGGCGCGGGGTTCGGGTTGCTGGGCGTCTCGACCGCGGGCGACGTCAACCTCTGCCACCGGTTCGCGGGATCCGACGAGCACAAGCTCGGCACCGTGCGCGACGGCATCGACCGCGAGGCGCAGCGCGCGTTTCTCGACGCGCACCATGTGGCGAGCAAGACCGACTGCCAAACGTGCTGGGCGCGGCCGCTCTGCGCCGGCGGCTGCTACCACGAGGCGCACACGCGCTACGGCACGACCAACCAGCCCAACCTTCACTACTGCGAGTGGATCCGCGGCTGGACCGACACGTGCCTCCAGATCTACGGCGAAATCGCGCAGACCAACCCGGCCTTTCTCCAACAGTTCGAGGACAGCGATGAAGCACCTCAGGCCAGTTAACCAAAAAGCGCGGAAGCTCGTGGATGCGCTCGAGCCGCCTTCGCCGACGGCTACGGCGGGCCAGGTCCAGGACGTGGTCGCCCTGCAGGCGCCGCAGCAGCCGGCCGGCGCGCATATCCCGCTCGGGTGCTCGACGATCTTCTCCCCTGGCTGGGAAGTCGATCGCACGGGCGGCACGGCTGGACTGTGCCAGCCGGTCGAGCGCGACCTGTTCGACTGCCATCTCGGCTGCTTCTGGCCGGCGCAGGTGCCCGACCAGCTCAACCACGCGCCCGACTGGGTGAAGAAGTGCGCCGCCGCGCAAAAAGACTGGCGCAAGATCGACATCATCTTTCCGTGAGGCTGACGTGACCGGATCGTCCCGCGTGTTCGCACGGCTGGCGTTGTCGACGATCGTGGCGATCGGGCTGCTGGCCCGCGCCCCCGTGCACGGGCAGCGCGCCACCCAGAAGCCCTCGCCGGTCCTGAGCGGCGGCACCGGCACGATGTACGTCAGCACGTACAAGGGCGTCATCGCCGAGATCGACGAGGCGACCGAGAAGATGACCGCCGAGATTCCCGTGAAGAGCGGCATCCCGGCCGGAGTGAGGTTCTCGAACGACCGGACCCGGATGTACATCCGCGACATCACGTATGAAAAGGTCGAGATCATCGACCGGGTCAAGCGCACGACCATCGACAGCTTCACGCTGACCGAGGGCGCGGCCAAGACCCGCATCTGGGGGCTCACACCGGATCCGCTCGACACGTACCTGATCCTGCTCATCAAGAAGTACACGCTCGCGACCGACCGATGGGAGATCGGGCCGCCGACGCTCGTGCAGTACGACCTCGCGACAAAGAAGATCGCGCGGACGATCCCCTGGCCGAAGGGCGAGGAGCGCGAGGGCGCGAGCATCATCTTCTCGCCGGACGGCAAGTTGATGTACCTCTTCGGCGAGGACGTGCTGATCTACGAGACGTCGACCTTCACTGAAGTCGACCGCTGGAACCTGGCTCAACCGCTCGAATCCGGCGCCGGCCGTATCTCGTTGGGTGGATTCGATCCGTTCAGCGACGACCCCGGCTTCTACACCGGACTGCTCACGATGCAGGACCCGGTCCAGAACCGCCGAATCATGGGGCTGGGCCGCGTGGAACTCGCCGCCAAGAAGATTGATTTCCATCCCATCGGCCCGGCGCGCGGGATGGCGTTTGGCTTCAACCGAGCGACGAAGCGCGGATTCGGCCTCATGTTCGCCGACATCAATGAAAACGAGTTCTGGACCTTCGACCTCGACACCTACCGGGTCACGAACCGCACGCCGTTCCGCGGGCGGCCGCGCATGGGCATGCGCGTGAGCAGCAACGGTAACTACCTCTACATCCACACGGCCGGCAACACGATTGACCTGTACGACACGACGTCGTTCAAGCTGGCGCGCACGATCACGCTCGACGGCGACATGACCTCGTTCACATTGTTGCCGCCCCCGCGCCCGGCCGCCGGCCGCTAGGCGACGAGGGGACCTGGCCGCCCGTGGACCCGCGGGCCTTTCGCTACATCCTGCCCTACTGGCGGCGCCTCACCGGCGTCCTCGCGATCAGTCTCGCCAGCACCGGTCTCTCGCTCTGGCTGCCCTATCTCACGAAGTCGCTGGTGGACGACGCGCTCGTGGCCCGGAACGCGGCGGCGCTCCGCGACATCGTCGTCCTCTTCGCCGGCGTCGGCGCGGTGAGCTTCGTCCTGAACGTCGTGAGCGGGCTGCAGTACACGCGCGTCTCGGCGGAGATCCTCTTCGACATGCGACGGAGTCTCTACGAGCACCTGCAGCGCCTGTCGCCGCGGTTCTTCGCGACCACGCGCCTCGGCGACGTCGTCTCGCGCATCAACAACGACATCGGCGAGATCCAGCGCGTCGCGGCCGAGACGGCGCTCGCCTGGGTCGGCAACGTCCTGTTTCTCGCCGGGAGCCTCGCCATCCTCATCTGGCTCGATTGGCGGTTGTGCCTCGTGGGCCTCGCGACGCTGCCGGTCAGCATCTGGGCGCTCGCGAGCTACCGGCGCCGCCTCGAACGGCGCGTCACGGACCTGCGCGAGCGGAGCGCGGACCTCGGCAGCTTCCTGATCGAGACGCTGCAGGCGATGCGCACCGTGGTGACGTCGACCGCCGAGCGGCGCGAAGTGGGCCGGTTCACGCGTTTGAACGAGGCGTTCATCGCGACGTTGATGGGCGTCCAGCGGGTCCATTACCTCGCCGGCGGCCTGCCGTCGCTCCTGATTTCGATGGGCACCGCGGCTGTTTTTCTCTACGGGGGCTGGCGCGTGGTCCAGGGCACGCTCACGCTGGGCACGCTGGCCGCGTTCATGGCCTACCAGGCGCGGGTCGTGGCGCCGGTCCAGGCGCTCATGGG
>JANOGJ010000708.1:0-2935 GCA_031405995.1 Acidobacteriota bacterium | reverse complement strand
TCGCGACCACGGCGATCTCGAAGTTCAGCGACAAGCAGACCGGGTTCAGCGTTGGCGGGCCGGCGATCCAGAACAAGGCGTTCTACTTCGCGACGTTCGACGCCGGGCGCAAGGTCACGCCGACGGGCTTCTCGGTCGCGGGCGGGGGCGTCAACTTCGGCAACGAGGCGCTCGTCGACCGGTTCCTGAGCATCCTCAGCACGCGATACGGCTACGACATCGGCGCGCCGGCCAAGGACGAGTTCAGCCGGACGACCGACAACAACAAGTTCTTCGGGCGCGCGGACTTCAACCTGGGGAACCGGCACCAGTTGACGGTCCGGCACAACTTCGTCGACGCCGTGAACGACGTCGGCTCGCCGAGCCTCACGGGCTACCGCACGCCGGACAACTTCTACAAGTTCAAGTCGAAGACGAATTCGACGGTCGCCCAGCTCAATTCACGGTTCGGGATGGCCGTCAACGAGGCCCGCGTCGCGCTCACGCGCATTCGCGATCGCCGCGGGGCCCAGGACTTCGAGAGCACGCCCTTTCCGGCCGTGACCGTGGTGCTCGTCGGCTCGGCGACCATCACAGCCGGGCGCGAGAACTTCTCGACGGCGAACGAGCTCGACCAGGACATTCTCGAGATCACGAATGACTTCACGATGGTGAGGGGCGCGCACACGATCACGGTGGGCACGCACAACGAGTTCTTCGGCTTCCGCAACCTGTTCATTCGCGACAATTTCGGGAACTACCGCTTCAGCACGCTGGACCTGTTCGAACAGGGGCTGGCCCAGCAGTACGACCACAGCTTCTCGGCGACGTCCGACCCGAAGCAGGCCGCGACGTTCGACGTGAACCACATGGGCTTCTACGCGGGCGATCAGTGGCGCGCGCGGTCGAACCTGACGATCACCTATGGCACGCGCGTGGACATCATCCGCTTCCCGAAGAAGCCGAACGCGAATCCGGCGGCGGAGGCGAACTTCGGCTACAAGACGGACGTGGTGCCGAACACGACGCTGTGGGCGCCGCGCGTGGGCTTCAATTGGGCCCGGAGCGCCGACGGCACGGAGCAGATTCGCGGCGGCGTCGGCCTGTTCGCGGGCCGTCCGCCCTACGTCTGGATTTCGAACCAGTTCGGCAACACCGGCGTCGACTTCACGCGGATCGGCGCCTCGAACAACAACGCGAACCGCATTCCGTTCGTGCCGGACGCGGGCAACCAGGCGAAGACCGTCACCGGCGCCACATCCGGCACCTTCACGAACGAAATCGACCTCATCGACCCGAAGTTCAAGTACCCGTCGATTCTGCGCGGCAACCTCGCCTACGACCGCAAGCTCCCGCTCGGGCTGTACGGCTCGCTCGAGCTCCTGTGGTCGTCGACGGTGAACGACATCCGCTACGAGAACCTGAACCTGCGGACCGTCGGCACGCAGCCGCTCGACGGGCGTCCGATTTACTCCATTGCGCCGGGTGTCGTGCCGTCGCTGAGCAACGTCCTGCTGCTCACCAACACGTCGCTCGGTGACTCGTGGAGTCTCGGATTCGACGTCAAGCGGCCCTTCAGCAACGGGCTGTTCCTGTCGGCGGCCTACATCTACGGTGAGTCGCGGACGGTCGCCGACGGCACGCGCGATCAGGCCGTGTCGGTGTGGGGCAACATCTACGTGCCCGGCAATCCCATCGACCCGCCGCTCGCCAAGTCGGACTACGATCCGGGCCACCGCTTCACGGTGACGTCGTCGTATGACTTCAAGCTGCCGCGCGGGATGACCGCCACCGCGTCCGTCTTCTTCAGCGGGCAGTCCGGACGTCCATACGGGTTGAACTGGGGGTCGAGCGGCGCCAGCGTCAACGGGGACGCGCAGGGCTTCAACGACCTCTTCTACCTGCCGACCGCGACCGACGCCCTCGTCTACACGAACGGCCTCTATCAGTCGCTTGATGTGTTCTTCCAGCTCGAGGAGTGCTACAGGAAGTACATCGGCAAGATCATGCCCCGCAACGTGTGCCGCTCGCCCTGGAGCAACACGATGGACGTGCGCCTCGCCGTGAAGCTGCCCGTCCAGCGGGTGACGGCGGAAGTGACCCTGGACATCCTGAACTTCATCAACCTGATCGACTCGAAGGGCGGGATCTTCCAGTACGCGAACTTCAACGACATCGCGGTGTTCACGCCCGTGCTCACGAGCGGCGTCATCACCGGCATCAACCTGGCGAACCTCACCTCGCCGAATTTCACCCGGTTCACGCGCAGCGACCTGCGCTCGCGCTGGCAGATTCAGTTGGGGGGACGGGTTCGGTTCTAGAGGGCGAGCGCCTTCACCCGGCGCACCGCTTCTTTCAGGTAGTACTCGTCCATCTCGATCCCGACGAAGTCCAGGCCGAGCCGTGCCGCGGCGACGGCCGTTGACCCGAGACCGAGAAACGGGTCGAGCACCACGCCCGCGCGCGCGAGGCCGTGCAGCTTCACGCACTGCTCGGGAATCTTCGGCGGGAAGGACGCGGGGTGCGGACGGTCGCGGTCGCGGCTCTGAATCGTCTCGTAGGGAATGAACCAGGTGTTGCCGCGGCAGCGCTTGCCGCCGCCGGCCTTGGCCCATCGCTTGATGTTCGACGGGTCCTGGTAGGCCACGCCGACGGCGCGCCGGTCCAGCCGGGTCCGGCCCGCCGGCGAGAAATGGAAAATGAACTCGTGGCAGTCGTTCACGAACCGATCGCTGTTGATCGGCTTGTAGTGACCGACCGCCATGTCGCGCGCGAGACCGGCCGAGGCGCCCGCCGACGCCTGGTCGATCGCGATCGACTTCACCCAGTGAATCGTGTTCTGGAGCTTGAAGTACCGGCGGGCGACTTGTGCCACCTCCAGCGGAATCCAGGGGTCGGTCGGCTTGGCCCCGACGTTCAGGAAAAGCGACGCCTGTGGCCCGCACACCTTGGAGGC
>JANOGJ010000643.1:0-13869 GCA_031405995.1 Acidobacteriota bacterium | reverse complement strand
CGACGGCCGCGATCTTCGCCGGCTGACCGACGACCTCGCGCGCGACCGGGGACCGCGGTGGACGCCGGACGGTTCGGCAATGCTGTTCTACTCGAATCGCGGCGGGTCGTACGCCGCCTGGTCGATCCGGCCGGACGGCAGTGGCCTGATGAAGCTCGTGGAGGACGCGCGCGGGTTCATCTACCCCTCGATGTCGCCGACCGACGGGCGGGTGACCGTCCTATCAGACAGCCGCCTCGAGGCGTACATCCTGACGCCGCCCTTCCCGGCCACGGGCGACCGAATCCAGGTCCTGCCGAATGCCGCAGTCGCCGGCGGATACATCTCGCCCTCGCTCTGGTCCCGCGATGGCAAATGGCTTTCGGGCGCCTGGGTTTCCTCGTCGGGCGAGCCGTCCGGCGCCGCCGTCTACGACGTCGCGGCCGGCCGGGCGCATCAACTGACGACCGACCGCGGGATCTGGGCCGCGCCGTTCCTCCCTGACAGCCGCCGCATTGCGTATTTCTCCGCCTCCAGCGAGTTGGTCGTGGTGGACTTCCCGCAAGGCAAACGGCGCGTGGTGGCGGTGACATTGCCGCTTCCTGCCGCTCGGGAGGCGCTCGTGATCGCGCCGGACGGGCGCACGATCTACTACGGCGCGCAGCGGATCGAGTCCAACGTCTGGAAGGTCGAGCGGCAGTAGTTACCCGAACTTCACACACACATTCTTCACCTGCGTGTAGCTCGCCAGCGACTCCAGCCCCTTCTCCCGCCCGTACCCGCTCTTCTTGTACCCGCCGAACGGCAGCTCCACGCCGCCGCCCGCGCCGTAGGTGTTGATGTAGATCTGGCCGGCCTTGATGCGCGAGGCGAGCGACATCGCCTTGTTGATGTCGCGCGTCCAGATGCCGGCGACCAGGCCGTAGTCGCTGCGGTTGGCAATCGTCGCGGCCTCGTCCAGTTCGTCGAAGTCGATGATGGCCAGCACCGGCCCGAAGATTTCTTCCTGCGCCACCCGCATGTCGGGCGAGACGGATTCGAGGAGCGTCGGCTGGAAGTAATAGCCGCGGCCGAGAGCCGCGTCGGTCGGCCGCGCGCCGCCCGCGGCGATCCGGGCGCCCTCGCCGGTCCCGACCTTCACGTACCGCTCGATCGTCTCGAGCTGCCGCTTCGAGATGATCGGCCCCATGTCCGGATCGCTCACGCCCGGTCCAATGCGCATCGCCTTCGCCTTGGCCGCGAGGCGATCGACCAGCGCGCCGTGCGCGCTTCGCTCGACGAGGAGTCGCGACCCGGCCGAGCACGTCTGGCCGGCATTCTGAAAGATGGCTGTCGCGACACCCTGCGCCGCCAAATCGAGATCGGCGTCCGCAAACACCACGTTCGGCGACTTGCCCCCGAGCTCCATGACGACCGGCACGACGTTCGCCGCGGCCATTTTCGCGACCTCGATGCCGACCGAGACGGAGCCGGTGAACGTGAGCTGGTTGATACGCGGATGACTCGCCAGCGCGACGCCGGCCTCCGCTCCCGTGCCGGGAACGACATTGAGGACACCGGGCGGCAGGCCGCAGGCGAGCGCGATCTCGCCGAGGCGCAGCGCGGTCATCGGCGCCTCGCTCGAGGGCTTCAGCACCACTGCGCAGCCGGCCGCGAGCGCCGGCGCGACCCCGCGTGCGCCAATCTGGATGGGATAGTTCCAGGGCACGATGTGCGCCGAGACGCCGATGGGCTCGCGAATCGTGAAGTCCAGAAACCCCGGGCCGAGCGGGATCGTGTTGCCCATGATCTTGTCCGCGATGCCCGCGAAGAACTCGAAGTAGCGCGCGGCCACCTGCACGTCCGTGCGGGCCTGCCGCAGCGGCTTGCCGTTGTCGCGGCTTTCGAGCGTCGCCAATTCCTCCGTCTGGTCGCGGAGGGCCTGCGCGATGCGCTGCATGATGCGCCCGCGCTCGGCCGGCGCGATGCCGCCCCAGGCCTTGCCGTCCAGCGCCGCCTGCGCGGTGTCCACGGCGCGATCGATGTCCGTCTTCGTCGCTTTCGCGACGACGGCGAGACGCTCGCCAGTGGAAGGGTCGAAGACGTCAAACGTGCCCGCGTCGGAGGCGGGAACGCGATCGCCATTAATAATGAGAGGTTCAGCCATATCAATTGTGCCGGCGCATCGCCGGGTCTAAAGACCCGGCCTCCATCTATCCGGCCTCCATGAACCGCGAATCACCTTCAACATTTGCCCGTAATTCGATCGATCGACGGTCGTCTCGATGAGGCTGGGTCCGTCCACGGTGACCGCCTGCTCGATCGCGCGCATGAGCTCGTCTTCGGTCGCGGCGGCGAACGAGGCCACACCGAGGCTCTCGCCGAGCGCCTGCCAACCCACGGCGCCGAGGGCGACGCCGCCCGGCCGCAGCTTCCGCGCCTGCTGCTTGATCTCGATCAGGCTGAGCGACGCGTCCTTGAACACGATCGTGATGACGCGCGCGCGCTCCCGCACCGCCGTCACAAGCTCCCCCACGCACATCAGCAGCCCGCCGTCGCCGGTGAGCGCGACGACCGGGGAACGATCAATCAGCGCCGCGCCGATCGCGGCCGGCAACGCAAATCCCATCGTCGACAAGCCATTGGAAATGAGCAGGCCATTCGGCTCCCCGACGGGCCACCTCATCGTCGCCGGGAACATGTGCGCGCCGGCGTCCACGGTCACGCGGCTCGTCGCCGCGAGCATGCCGGCGGTCACGTCCACGACGCGCTGAGCGGTCATGCCATCGGCCGGAATGTCGATCGCCTCCCTCTGTGCCTGCACGACCGTCGCGACGTGATTCAGATCCCATTCCGACGTCTTCCATTGATCGCCGAGCAACGCCAGGGCGGCCGGCACATCCACGATCCACTGTGTCTTGAACGGCACGTGGTCGTCGGGGACGCGCCATCGGCCGATGCCGACAATCGGTGGGGTAAACATCCACGGCCGCGGTAGCAGCTCCACCGGATCCAGTCCCACGCCGACCAGCAGATCGCTTTCCTCGACGAGCGCGCGCTCGATCGCCCCGTTCGTGAACACGCCGGCGAAGCACGGGTGGGCGTCGGGCACGACGCCCTTAGCCTTGTAGGTCACCATCGCCGGAATCTGCTTCGCCTCGCACAGCCGGCGAATCGCCACGGCATCCTCCGGCGCGCGGGCGCCGAGACCAATCACGAGCAGCGGCTTGCGCGCGGACGACACGGCCGCGTCGAATTCGAGGGACGGCGGCGGCGTTCGCCCGGTCTGAAGAGCTGGTTCCCCGCCAGTACGCCTCCATTCAACGCACCCCGGCCTCCATTCAACGTCGCCGCTCACGTCGCCCGGACAATCCATGTGCACAGGCCCGGGCGGCACGGTCAGCAGTTGCCTGAAGGCCTCGTCGAGCGTCGTCCCGCTTCGGGGGCCGTTCTCGAGTCGCCCCGACCACTTCGTGATCGGCGCGAAGAGCGCGAGGTGGTCGAGATGCTGATGCGAGAACTTCCCTGGCGCGCCCACCGGATTGCTGTCGGTGAACACGACGATGGGCGCTCGATCGAGCAACGCGCACGCGACGCCGTTCACGACCGACGCGGCCCCGGGACCCAGCGTCGTGAGGCACGCGCCGGGCCGGCCGGTGACCTCGGCCTGCGCCACGGCCGCGATCGCGGCGCCGGTTTCCGTTGACGTGAGCACGAACGGCAGGTCCACGCCGCGAGCCGCTTCAATCAGGTCGAGATTTCCGCCGCCGCCAGGCACGCCGAACAACGCGCGCGTGCCGGCCTCACACAGGCGCTGAATGATGTTCTCGGCCACGGCAGACACGGTCGGCCATGGTACTTCGATATCATTGCGACCCTTGGAGAATGGAGGCCGGGTCTTCAGACCCGGCTTGTTGGCGGGGCTGAAGCCCCGCCCTCCAAGGTGCGAGGTAGCAGCGTGTCAGCCAGCGAAACTCACCAGGACCTGCGCGGCGCGGTCCGGGAACTCTGCCGGTCCTTCCCGGACACGTACTGGCGCGAGCTGGACGCCCGACGCGCGTACCCGGAGGCGTTCGTCAAGGCGCTCACCGACGCCGGCTACCTGGCGGCGCTCATCCCCGAGGAGTTCGGCGGGTCCGGCCTCGGCATCACCGAGGCGGCCGTGATCCTGGAAGAGGTCAACCGCAGCGGCGGCAACTCCGGCGCGTGCCACGCCCAGATGTACACGATGGGCACGCTCCTGCGCCACGGGTCTGACGCGCAGAAGCGCGAGTACCTCCCGAAGATCGCGTCCGGCGAGCTGCGTCTCCAGGCGTTCGGCGTGAGCGAGCCGACGACGGGCTCCGACACGACGCAGTTGAAGACGATGGCCGTCCTGAAGGGCGACACATACATCGTCCGCGGCCAGAAAATCTGGATCTCGCGCGCGGAACACTCCGATTTGCTCCTGCTCATCGCGCGGACGACACCGATCGATCAGGTCAAGAAGCGCACCGACGGATTGTCCGTGTTCCTCGTGGACATCCGGGCGGCGGTCGGGCACGGGCTGACGATCCGTCCCATCCGGACGATGATGAACCACGCGACGACCGAGCTGTTCTTCGACGATCTCGAGGTCCCGGCGTCGGCGCTCATCGGCGAGGAAGGGCGCGGATTCCGCTATTTGATCGACGGCCTCAACGCCGAGCGCATCCTCATCGCCGCCGAGTGCGTCGGCGACGGCCGCTGGTTCCTCGAGCGGGCGGCGAAATACGCGAACGACCGCGTGGTGTTCGGGCGGCCGATCGGCCAGAACCAGGGCGTGCAGTTTCCGATCGCCCGCGCGCACGTCAATGTCGAGGCGGCCAACCTCATGACCGTGCGGGCGGCCGATCTGTTCGATCGGAGCGCGCCGTGCGGCGCCGAGGCCAACATGGCGAAGCTCCTCGCCGCGGACGCCTCCTGGGAGGCCGCGAACGTGACCGTCCAGACCTACGGCGGCTTCGGATTTGCCGAGGACTACGACATCGAGCGGAAGTTCCGCGAAACCAAGCTCTACCAGGTGGCGCCGATCTCGACGAACCTGATCCTCGCCTACATTGCCGAACACGTGCTCGGACTGCCGAGGTCGTACTGACAGATGGAGGGCGGGGCTTCAGCCCCGCCGATCAGCCGGGTCTAAAGACCCGGCCTCCACCCGAAATGTTGAACAGATGCGTCCCTTGAACAACCTCACCGTGGTCTCTCTCGAGCAGGCGGTCGCGGCGCCGTTTGCGACGCGGCAGCTCGCGGATCTCGGCGCCCGCGTGATCAAGATCGAGCGTCCGGGCACGGGCGATTTCGCCCGCGCGTACGACACGACGGTGAAGGGGCTGTCGAGCTACTTCGTGTGGCTCAACCGATCGAAACAGTCGCTGACGCTCGACCTGAAGCGTCCTGGCGGGCGCGAGATTCTCGATCGGCTGCTCGCGCGCGCGGACGTCTTCGTGCAGAACGTCGCCCCGGGCGCATCCGCGCGGCTCGGCACCGCGCCGGCCGACCTGCACGCCCGCTTCCCCAGGCTCGTCGTGTGCTCCGTGTCCGGCTATGGATCGTCGGGCCCGTACGCCGGCCGCAAGGCGTACGACTTGCTCGTGCAGAGCGAGGCCGGCCTGCTTTCCCTGACCGGAACACCAGACGAACCAGCCAAGGCGGGCATCTCGGTGGCCGACATCGCCGCCGGCATGTACGCGTACTCGGGCATCCTCACGGCGCTCCTCGCGCGCACCTCGCACGGCCGCGGCGCCGTCGTCGACGTCTCGCTCTTCGACGCGCTCGGCGAGTGGATGAGCGCGCCCGCCCTCTACGCCGCGTACGGCGGGTCCGCGCCGCCGCGGACCGGGCCGCATCACGCGTCGATCGCGCCGTACGGACCGGTGACGTCGCGCGATGGCGAGGTCGTGTATCTCGGCGTCCAGAACGACGCCGAGTGGACGCGGCTGTGCGCCGGCGTGCTCAAGCGGCCAGATCTGCTGTCCGACGACCGCTTCAGGACCAACCCGCTCCGTGTCGCCAATCGCGCCGCGCTCGATGAGTCCATCGAGGGCGTGACGAAGCAGCTCTCAGCCGCCGAACTCGTCGCCCGGTTGGATGCCGCCGCTATCGCGCATGCGCGAATGAGCTCGATGGCGGATTTCATCGCGCACCCGCAGTTTGCCACGCGCGGCCGCTGGCGCGAGGTGGACTCGCCCGTCGGTCCGCTTCGCGCGCTCGCGCCGCCGGTCGAGATCCACGGTGTTGACCCGGTCATGGGCGCGGTGCCCGCGCTCGGCGCGCACACGGACGCGATTCTTCAGGAACTCGGATTCGGCCGCGATCAAGTCGCGGCCTGGCGGACGGAAGGGACGATCTGATGGCGATCAAGACGGGCTGGACGGGCCGCGTATTCGAGGACTTCACGGTGGGCGACGTGTACGAACACCCGCTCGGCCGCACGGTCACGCAGGCCGACAACATCTGGTTCACGTGCCTGACGATGAACACGAACCCGATCCACTTCGACGCCGAGTACGCGAAGCACACCGAGTTCAAGCGTCCGCTCGTGAACTCCTGCCTCACGCTCGCGCTCGTGACCGGCCAGTCGGTGATCGACCTCACGATGAACGGTGTCGCGAACCTCGGTTGGGAGGACGTCCGCCTGCCCCACCCGCTCTTCGAGGGCGACACGGTCTACGCGAAGAGCCAAGTCCTGGAGACGCGCGAATCCAAGTCTCGGCCCACGGCCGGCATCGTGCGCGTCACGACGACCGGCGTGAATCAGACCGGCACGCCGGTCATCACATTCACGCGGACGTTCATGGTCTGGAAGCGTGGGCACGTGCCGGCACGAGGGGCGCGGCCAAAACAGCTTTAACCACGAAGCTCACGAAGAACACGAAGGCCCGGCGTCCCGGCGGGCGAAGCCCGCCGGCGGCCGTAGGCCGACCGCGCGGTCCGAATGAACCGGCCACGAGAGGCACCGCGTGCCTGAGATGCATGAGACAGGGTGCTTCTCGTGGACGGTTCACTCGGACCGCGTGGGACGCCGGGCTCAAAGTTCGGAGTATCCCCTTCGTGAACTTCGTGCCCTTCGTGGTGAAGGCTTTTCTAAGGCGTTTTCCGCACCGGCGGCTCGACCTTCCACCACCACTGCGCGCCGAGCGGCTTCTGCCGCGGATGGGTTTCATCGAGCGTCGCCGCGTCGTACAGCCGCCCGTTCTTCATCACGAGCGAGATCTTCGACGAGTTCCTGATGTCGTCGAGCGGATTCGCGTCGAGGACAATCAGATCGGCGAGCTTGCCGGGCTCGAGCGAGCCGATGTCCTTCCCGAGGCCGATCGAATGGGCGCCGTCGATCGTCGCGGAGCGCAGCGCATCGAGCGGCTTCATGCCGCCTGACGCCATCATCCAGAGCTCCCAGTGCGCGCCGATGCCCTGCACCTCGCCGTGCGAGCCGAGGCCCGCCTTGGCGCCGCCCTCCACCCACTTGGTGAGCTGTTGCGCGTGGAGCGGGAACACGTACTGATCCGGGCGGTTGAACGACGTGCGCTTCCACTTGTCGAGCTCGTCGTGCGGCGTGAACCTCCGCAGGCGCTGGTCCGCATCGACGTCGACGCTGGTCAGGTAATGCTGCAGACCCGTCGGACCGCCGTAGCTCACGATCAACGTCGGCGTGTACGTGATGCCGCTGGCGGCGCCTAGCTTCACGACATCGCCGTAGAACGGGCTCACCGGCAGCGAATGTTCGAGCCCCGCATAGCCGTCCTGCATCAGCGTCAGGTTCATCGTGAAGTTCGAACCGCCCTCCGTCGTCGGCGTGAGTCCCAGCTCCTTGGCGGCCATGATGACCCACTGCCGCACTTTCCGGTCTCCCACGAGGTACTGCTTGATCGTCCTGGTGTTGTAGTGGTCCGAGTACCGGCGCAGCACGTCGCGCGCTTCCTCAAAGCTCCGGATGTTGTCCGCGCCGAAGATACCTGGGCCCGTGGAGTACAGCCGCGGGCCGATGAGCTGGCCCACTTCCATGAGATCCTGATACGTGAGCGCGTCCTCGGACGACGTCTGCGGATCGCGCTGCGTGGTGACGCCGAACGCGAACTGGGCGAGGAACTGCGACACCTGCGAGCGATGCACGCCCCAGGCCACCCAGGTGTGCGCGTGCACGTCCACCAACCCCGGCATGATCGTCTTGCCGGCGAGATTGCGGACGGACGCGCCCGCGGGAATGGCCACCTTGCCCGCCGGCCCGATGGCCGTGATGCGGTTGTCGGTGATGACCAGGTCGCCGCGCGGAATCACCTCGTCGCCGCGCATCGTGATGATGCGGGCATTCCTCAACGCGATCGTCCCGCTCGGTTTGTCCTTGTCGACTTTGATCTCGACATCAACCCGGTGCGGTTCGTACTCGTAGACCGGCAGTTTCGGCGGGCCGGCAGGTTTCTGCGTGGGATCCGGCGCCGGAGGCGCGGCGGCACCGGCCGGAGGCGCCGGCGCGGCGGCGGCGCGCTCGGCTTCGACGTCCGCGTTGGCCCTGTTGGCGGCGTCGACCTCGGACGCGAGCCCGAGATCGTGCAGGAAGAAGCTCCGGCCGATCGAGTACACCGCGGCTCGACTGTCGGCCGTCCACCCGATGAAATCTCCGCCGACTTTCGTGAGGCGCCAGCTGGGCACCGACGAGCCGGGCGCCACCGAGACGGTCGGCGCCGAGCTGCCGGCGATGGGCGGCACGGTGACAATGTAGACGTTGCGGTTCGCGCGCACGCGCGCGCGCCGGCCGTCGGGCGACAGCACCACTTCATCGGGCGCCGAGGTCGCAGGGGGCGCGCCGGCGGGCGCCGGCGGCGCCGGGGCCGTCACTCTCAGGACGGTCTTGAAGTCCGTGCCGTCGAAGCGCACCGAGAGGAGACCGTCGGAGCCGGCCCAGACGTACAGGCGCTCCGGATCCGGTCCGACGTGCGGGGTGTTGCGTCCCTGCTCCGTCGCGCCGCTTGCGACCCAGGTGATGCGCATCGGCTCGCCGCCCGCCGCGGGCAGCCACACGTACTCGAGTTCGGCGAACGCGCTGTGGCCGCCGAAGTCCTCGAGCATGCGCATGCGATGCATCTTCGAGCCGCGTACCGCGACGATCCGGCCGCCGTCGCGCGAGTAGGTGATCTTGTCGAAGAACGCGGAGACGGGCGTCAGCCGTTCCGGCGCGCCCGAACCATCCGCCCGGACGCGATAGATGTCGCCGCCCGTCTCGTCGTTCCACGTGACGTAGGCGATGTACCGGCCGTCGGGCGACCACACGGGGGCGTGCTCCACGCTGGCACCCGACGTCAGGCGACGCGCATTGCGAATCGCCGGGGGCGCGACCGGCGCCGGGGGTGTCTGGGCCGGAGCCGCCGCGGTCGCCGCCTGTCCGGCGCCGCCGGCCGGCGCTGCAGGTTTCTCCTTCTTGACGCCACGTCCGTCCGGCAGGTCCGCGATGTAGAGCCGGTCGAGCGCCGTGAACACGAGGCGACGTCCGTCGGGAGAGGGCCGCGCTCCGCGAATCTGCGAGAGCGTCAGCGGGCCGTCGTCGATCGGATAGTCGAAGCGCACGAGCGGTCCGATCTGCTGATCGACCTTGGCGGTAAACGGGATCTCGGTGGCCTCGCCGGACGGCACGGCCACGCGCCAGATCTTCCCGCCATAGCTCGTGATGATCGCGGAGGAGTCCGGCGTGAAGACGGACGCGGGATAGACGTCCCGATCGCGGGCGCCGCCGCCCTCGCTGTCGTCGCGCTGGACGTCGATCTTGAGCCAGCGGTCTTCGCCGTTGGTGAGATCGATGAGCTTCAGCGCCGCGCGCGAGTCGGACCGGGTGGCGTAGACGAGCCAACGCCCGTCCGGGCTCGGCACGGGACGAAACGCGCCTTCGTGCTCGTGGGTGCGGACGTGCAGGCGCCCCGTCTCGCGGTCGAGCTGGCCGATCTGGTAGGGCCCGATTACGCGCGCGCTGCTGCGAATCTCGCGGTGCGGATCGTAGTTGGCGCTGGACGGATCCTGACCGTCTTCCTCTACGGCCGTGCGGGTCGCAAATCCCGACTGCGCCGAGCCGCGAACGTTCACCCACAGGTAACGCGGGTCCCGCGCGAAGACCGGGCCGAGGAGGGCCGGTGCGGGCGCGCCAGGCGCTCCCGGCGCCGGGGCCGCGGCGGCGCCGGTCATCTGGATGCCCGAGCCGCCGTTCTCGTGGTACATCCACAGCTGCGCGCCCTTGGCCGCGATCACGTACTCGCCGTCCGGCGTCCAGATCGGCGACATGTAGTTCTCGCGCTCGGTGGTCGTGACGGCGCGCGGCTTCGTGCCATCGCTGTTGGCGATCCAGACGTTCTCGGACCCGTTGCGATCGCTGACGAACACGATGCGTTTGCCGTCGTGCGAGAACGCGGGCTGCATGTCGTACGCCTGGCCGCTCGTGATCCGGATGGCTTCGCCGCCGGTCACCGGGAGCGTGTACAGGTCGCCCAGCAGTTCGAAGACGAGGGTGCGCCCGTCACGCGACAGGTCGAGCGACAGCCACGTGCCTTCGGACGTGGTGAAGGACACATTCCGGTTGGTCAGGAGCGGCAGCGTCCGGTTCCTGACGGCGTCGGCCGCGGCTTTGTCGTTGTCCTGGCGGCTCTGCGCCGACGGCGCCGGCACGGTGGCCAGCGTGATCGCGATGAGCGTGAATAGAAAACACGCACGTCTCTTCATGTGTCCTCTCATGGAGGGCGGGGCTTCGGCCCCGCCGCCCGGCCGGGTCTTAAGACCCGGCCTCCAGCAGTTTCGTCAATTCACGAACATCAGCAAGGTCGTCGAATCGCCGCAGGCATTCAAGCGCTTTCACAGCTCGATCCCGCGACAACGTGCGCGTGGCGCAGGCCATGAACTTCGCGTCCACGTCGGCAGTCGTCGCCGGACGATCGGGATAGCCCCGCGCGCCGTTCGCCTCGCGCGCGAGCGTCCGGCCGTCGCGCAGGCGCACGCGCACCCGCGCCTGTGTCAGCGGCGGCGCGTTTCGACCCACCGCGTCATCGACCCTCATCGTCACGCGCGCCATCAACGGAGTGAGCCGCCCGTCCCGAACCCGCCCCTCATCGAAGGTGTCGATGTCGACACGGCCGTCAACGATCGCGGCGGCGGCGCAAAACGGCATGCTGAACTTGGCCTCGAGCGCGTTCGTCGGCCGGTCGTGGAGGAGGACCGTCGGCGTCACCCGATCGACGTCGATCTCGATCGCTTCAATCGCGTCCGGCGTCAGGCCTTCACGCGCGCGCAAGTCCAGCAGCGCGTCGAGCGGCGGATGCGTGGCCGCGCACGACGGATAGAGCTTGATGGTGATGCCGGTGTCCAGGATCTCCCACCGCGCGCCCAGGTCAGCCGTCTCGCGCGCGAGGTCCGTTCGCTCGCTGTCCATCGCGTGCAGAAAACCCTGCGGACCGTCGATGGCCTTCGCGCTCCCGGTCATGCCGCCCTGCGCGAGGAGCGCGGCCATCACGCCGGCGCGGGCCGCCAGCCCGGCGTGCAAGGGCTTCACCATCGAGCCGAAGTTCTCCTTGAGCCCAGACGCTTCCGACGCCGCGATCGCCAGCGCGTGCGCGGTCGCTGCCGGGTCGAGTCCCAGCAGGCGACTGGCCGCGGCGGCTGCGCCGAAGGCGCCAAGTGTTGATGTGCAGTGCCAACCGCGCTGGTAGTGCCGTGGATTCATGAGGCGGCCGAGCCTGGCCTCGATCTCGAACCCGACGATGTAGGCGTCGAGCGCGGCTCTGCCACTCGACTGCGGTCGGGGCAGGCCGGACTGGCCGCCGATCTCAGCGGTGGCGAGCACGGCCGGCACGAGCGGCGCGCTCGGATGCGCGAGCGAGACAAAGGACATGTCGTCGTAGTCGAGCGCGTGGGCGGCCGTACCATTGGCGAGGGCCGCGTCGAGCGCCGATGCGCGAGCCCCCGCGCCCCACACCGCGCATGGCGCGTCTGAAGACACCGCAATCGTCGCGCGGACGATCCGGGTGGCGGGTTCGGCGGCGCCCGCAAGCGCGACGCCGACGGTGTCGAGCACGGCGGCGGCGGCTCGCACTCTCGCCTCGGGCGGCGTCGACGCACCGACGACAAACTCCGCCATCGCGGCCAGCGGCGCCTGAACACCGGCGATGCTCACGCCGGGCCCCCATGCGTCGCGCCTTCCGGCTGGCCAATCGCCGCCATGAACCGTTGCTTGATGAAGACGTAGTCGAGTGACGGTTTAGTCGTCGGATTCGTCTCGTCGACCTTCGCGACGATCGCCCACGGACCAGGTTCCGTTCGCGCACGCGCCAGCACTCGATCGAGTTCCGTCGGAGTCTTCACCGTCGCGGTCGCGACGATGCCCATCGCGCGCGCCGCCGCCTCGAGATCCGCGCCGTGCGCGGTCGCGGTGTCCTGTCCTCCGGTCGTGCCGTACTCCTCGTTGTCCCAGACGATCACGACCAGGTTGGCCGGCCGCGTCCAGCCGATCGTCGCGAGCGACCCGAGATTCATCAGCAGCGACCCGTCGCCGTCGAGCACGATCACGCGCTTCGACGGCTGCGCCATCGCCAGGCCCAGGCCGATGGACGAGGCGAGGCCCATGCTGCCCCAGGTGTAGAAGTTGGCGTCGCGATCGCCCGCCGCGAACAGGTCGTAGGCGGGATGGCCGAGGCTCGCGATGATCGCCGCGTCGCCTGCCGCCGCCACGACCAGGCGCGTCGCTTCGAGCCGCGTCAAGCGGCCCCCGGCGGCGACGGCACCGTCAGTCGCCTCGGCAACAGGCACACCCCGGGGATGCGGGCGGCGAACGCCGTTCGGCCGGCGCGTGACACCAGGTCCGCGGTCGCCTCGGGCGACTCGACCGTGACGTGCGGCACGCCAATCGCGTCGCAGATTGCCGGCACCGCGCGGCCCATCGGCACCTGCGCCGCGTTCCACTCGCTGTCACCGCCGCGCATGCTGATGACGATGAGCGCCGGAATCTGATACGGGACGAGCAGCGACGTCAGCGCGTTGATCGAGTTGCCGAGGCCGCTCGACTGCAGCATCACCGTCGGCCTGGCGCCGCCGAGATACAGGCCGGCGGCGATGCCGAAGGCCTCCTCTTCGCGCGTCGCCAGCGTGGTGGTGATATCCCGAAAACTCTCGCGCAGGATCCGCAGGACGTGCGAGAGCGGATTGTCTGGCACGTAGACAACGTGACGGCTGCCGGCGGCGTGGAGTCCCGCGCACACGCCCGACGCCCAGCGGGGCTCGACGGTCATCCGCGAAGTTTACGTCACCTCTCTGTAGCCCGTGCGCGGTCCGTAACGCCGGCTCAGCGTTATCGTGGAACCGTCATAGGTCGTCTGGCGTCAGGCCGGTGTGCTTGGCGATTCGAGCCAGCATTCGCGGGCCGACTTCCTCATCGTCGTGGAAGGCGAAGACGACGTCCGGGCGGTCAGCCTTGGACAGGGTGCAATGGGAGCCGGACTGGCGTTTGACGGTCCAGCCACGACGGAGCAGGGCGGCCAGAATGCGCCGCGCTTTCGTGGCCGGCCAGCTGCTCACGCCGCCTGGAAGGTCACGTTGAGGAATTCGGCCGGTGCTTCCCGCTGCTCGAGCCGCTCGGCAATGACGCGGAGGGCCAGAGCCTGGACTCCGGCGACGGCTTCATCACGGTCCTTGCCGTAGCAGAGTACCCCCGGCAGCGTAGGCACTTCGGCAATCCAGCGGCCGTCGTCCTCACGTTCGAGCTCGATGGTGAACGTCACGACTCTACTGTACCATCCAGGCCGGCTGTCTCCTAACACGCCGAGGAGCGGCACCGGTGTTGTGCCCACATTCGACTCGGTCCGGACCGAGTTGCTGACTCGCCGCTGGCGGCTGGGCGGCATGACGTTGATATCATTCCGGCAAACG
>JANOGJ010000630.1:0-3934 GCA_031405995.1 Acidobacteriota bacterium | reverse complement strand
CCGGCGCCGACGCCCACGACGTAAGACGCTTGCACGGTCGGCACGCCAAGCGCCCCGAGCACGACGGGCAGCAGGAACACGCCGACGGGATGCTCGCGATAGAGGCCCGTGCTGTTCCACTCGCCCCACCACTCGGGCGCGATCCAGCCCGAGACGGGGCCGTCCGCCAGCCGGGCGGACAGCGCCGCGTGCAGCGCGGAATCCGGGTCCGCGCTCGTGAAGCGCGTGAGCACCAGGACGATGGCGACGACAGCGAAACACGCCGCCCAGATTCGTGTCTCGGCGGGCGAGAGCAGACGCGTGGACATCACCCGGCGACGGCCGTCAGTTCGTCGGTCGTCACCGTGGCCGGACCGAATCGCGCGACGACGAGGCCGGCGGCGAGCGTGGCCAACCGCGCGGCGTCCACGAGCGGCAGGCCCGCGGCGAGCGCGAGCGAAAGCACGGCGATCACGGTGTCGCCGGCGCCTGTCACGTCGGCGACTTCGCGCGCGGCCGCGGGAATGGCGGCTTCGACGGCCCCGCTCGCGGATCGATCCAGCACCCACATGCCGTGCTCGCCCCACGTAATCAGGACGCTCGCGCCGGTGCGGTCCGCGATCCGGCGCGCCGCGCTTCGCGCGTCGTCCGGCGTCCGGATCGACGTCTGCGTCATGACTTCCGCTTCGTGGTGGTTGGGCGTGAGGAGACTCGCGCCGCGGTAGCGTTCGGCCTGCGGCACCTTGGGGTCGATGAGCAGCGGCACGCCGGCCGCCTTCGCCGACCGCACCGCGGCCTCTATGACGGCGGTGGACACGACGCCCTTGCGGTAGTCGGACAACACGCTCGCCTGCGTGGCGTGCGTGGCCGCCGCGACCTGCTTCAGCAGCGCGTCGAGCGTCGCGCCGGAGACGTCCGCGTCCCCCTCATAGTCGACACGCGCGACCTGCTGGTTGCGAGACGTCACGACTCGGACCTTGCGCGTCGTCGGCCGGGATGAGTCCGCCACGAGGCCGCCCGCCGGGATGCCCGCGCGGTCGAGCGCTCGACGCAGTTCGTCCGCCGCCGGATCGGTGCCGACGACGCCCGCGAGGGAAGGCCGGCCACCGAGCGCGACCAGGTTGTGCGCGACGTTCGCCGCGCCGCCGAGGCGGTACTCGTCGCGCTCGAAACGCACCACGGGCACCGGCGCCTCCGGCGAAATGCGGTCGACCTGCCCGATCAAGAAGTGATCGAGCATCACGTCGCCGACGACCGCTACACGGCGCCCCACGAGGCGCGACACGAGGCTCTGGAGCGGCGACGTCACGACCGGGCGTCCTGCCGGTCGCCGTGCGCGGCCGCGAAGGGCAACGTGATCAGGCCCAGGAACAGCATGAGGAACTCCGAGTCCCCGAAGTTGTATTCGAGCATGCCAGCGCCGAGCATCCCGACGATGGCGGCGAGCCCGGCTCCGGCGACGGCTCGTGCCGGCCCGCTCCGAACCTGTTTCAGCAAGTCCCAGAGCGCCACAAAGACGAACCACAGCCACACCGCGAGCGCCGGCAGCCCGCGCTCCGCCGCGATCTGAACCGGCACGTTGTGCAGGTGCGGGTTGGTCGCGTTGACCGCTGTTGGCGGTCGGTACTTCGCATACACGTTCGGGATCATCTCCGGGCCGACGCCGAAGAACGGGTAGTCGCGGACGATGTTCATCCCAATGTCGCGCATCGCGGCGCGATCGCGGCGCGTGGCATCCTGGGAGTCAAAGGAGGAAAGCGCGCGTGCCCGGATGTCCGACGGCGCGACGACAAAGGCTAGGCCGGCCGCGACTGGCACGAAGATCAGCAGCCGCCAGTGTCTCAGTCCGACCAGCAGCGTCAACGCGACGAACGCGCCAACCCAGGCGGCGCGCCCGAACGTCACGGCGAGCGCAACCAGCAGCGCCGGCACCGCCACGGCCGGCCACACCCAGTCTCTCGGATAGAAAAGCAGGCGCGCGGCGGCCGCGCACGTGACGAGCATCAACACGCCCGAGTACGTCATGTAGTGACTGAGCAACCCGACGGGCCGCTGCTGCAGGTGGTTGTAGCCGAACATCGCGTACTGGACGATGCCGATGAGCGCGCCGGCCGCGCCGATGGCGATGATCACGTCGATGGTCTTCGTCGCGCGCGCGTCCCGCGCAAACCGGGCGACGATCGGCACCATCAGGAACAAGACGAGTTGCCTCGAGTCGATGAAGCTCGCGCGCGGGTCGACGGACATGGCCGCGCTCGCGAGCGTCAGGCCGGCGTAGATCGCCAGCGGCAGGAAGAACCTCGGTGTCGCGGGCCATCGGCGGTCGCGCCAGATGACGGCGAGCCACACCAGCGCCGCGGCGGAGAAGAGCACGCTCTGCCCGGCGAAGATCGACAGTTGAATGACGCCGAGGCAGGCCGCGATGAGGAGAAACCCGACGCCGTCGAGCTTCAGGGGCCGAAGTGTCATGCGCGCGCCTCGAGCAATCGTTCCGCCGCGACGTGCACCGTCTCGGCGGAGATCGACGTCAGGCACCGGAAGTCGCCAGGCACGCAGGCGCGCTGGCTGCACGGCCGGCAGGGCAGCGGGCCCGCGTCGACCGCCGCGTGCGGGAAGTCACTCGAGCGCCACGGCGCCGATCGCTCCGGGAGCGTCGGGCCGTACAGGCCCACCACCGGCACCTCCGACGTCGCGGCGATGTGCAGCGGCCCGCTGTCCCCGCCGACAAAGAGCGCCGCGCGATCCATCAGGGCTCGAAGCTCCGCCAACGACAATCCCTCCGCATCCACGACGCGCGCGGCCGAGTCGCCCGCGAGGCGCCGCGCCGCCATGACGACGCGCCACGCCGCGTCGTGATCCGACGGCCCGCTCGTCACCACCACCCAGCGTCCCGGCTCACGCGTGACGAGGCCCGACGCCAACTTGGCGAAGGCTTCCTCCGGCCATCGCCGGAACGGGTTGCCGGCGCTGACGTGCAGCACCACCACCCGCCCACTTGCCGGCACGCCGAGTGCCGTCATGCGCCGCCCGACCTCCGCGACGGCCTCCGGCTGCACCGGCATCTCGACCCGATCGCGCTGCCGATCCGGCGCCGCGAGCGACCGGTCGAAGGCGCCGAGCAGATCCCACTGGTTCTCGACCGAATGCCGTGGCGCGAGATCCGCCGGCCTCGGCGCGACGTGGGTGTACATCCACGATCGGCCCGGCACATCGTAGCCCACTCGCACGGGCGCGCGGGATGCCCAGGTCAGCCAGGCGCTGCGCGGACCGCCGTGGAGGTCGATCGCGACGTCGAACGCCGACCGGCGCAGCTCGCGTGCGAGGCCCCAGTCGTCCCGCAGGCGACGCCAGCCCCGGGTGTGGCCGATGACACGCACGTCGTTGAGATGGGGGTTGGTCTTGACCACGGGTGCGGCGGCCGATTCGACAAGATAGGTCAGGTGCGCGTCTGGAAACCGGCGTCGGAGCGCGCCGACGACCGGTGTCGTGAACACCACGTCGCCAATCAGGCGCAGGCGGACGAGGAGAATCCTCACTCTCGATCAGGACTCGATGGTCGCCTCGTCGATGAGCATGACCGGGATGTCGTCCTTGATGGGATAGACGCGCCGGCAGCCGTCGCACTTGAGGGCCGTGTCGTTCTTGACGAGGTGCACGGGCGCCTTGCACGCCGGGCACACGAGGATCTCGAGCAGGGCGGGGTCGACGGGCATGAAGGGAATATAGCGCGTTCCGGGTTCACAGTTCAGGGTTCAGGGTTCTGGTTCACCGTTCCGGGTTCCCCTGGAACCGTGAACCTGTTGAACCGTGAACCTATGAACTCTGAACCTGCCTTGTCATGCCAGAATCCAGATATCCATGCGTCGCTTCGTGCCTTTCATTTGTCTGCTTGCGGCCGGGTGCGGCGGCCGATTCGACAAGATAGGTCAGGTGCGCGTCTGGAAACCGGCGTCGG
>JANOGJ010000616.1:0-4049 GCA_031405995.1 Acidobacteriota bacterium | reverse complement strand
GGCCGTGCCGGCGCGGGCGCCGGCGGTGGAGGCGCGCGCGGTGCGGCCGAGCCGCCCCCGGCGACTCCGCCCCCGGCGCAGGCCGCAGGTACGACCCCAGCAGGTACGGCCCCCCCAGGTACGACCCCCTCAACTCCGGAGAAGCGGAAGGATGACGGGACGGACATGTTCGTGCGCAACCTCGCCACCGGGCAGGAGACGACGATTCCTGACGTGACCGAGTACGCGTGGGACAAGAGCGGGACGTGGCTCGCCTACGCGGTGTCGTCCACCGACGCGGCCAAGGACGGCGCGTTCGCGCGGCGCGTCGGCGACGGCGTCGTGCGCACGCTGCGCGCCGGCAAGGGGCATTACAAGAGCCTCGTGTTCGACGAGACGGGCGGGCAGCTGGCCTTCCTCTCCGACCAGGCCGAGTACGAGAAGCCCGTGTCGCCGTACCGTGTCTATTACTGGAAGGCCGGCGACGCCGCGGCCGACGAGGTCATTTCCGGGGCGACGCGGGGCATGCCCGCGGGGATGGTGGTCGCCGACGCGGCGCCGCGATTCTCCGAGGACGGCCAGCGGCTGTACCTCGCGACCGGTCCGCCGCCCGCGCCGCCCGCCGATCCGGCCGCGCGGCGGCCTCAGCCGCTGCCCGTGGATCTCTGGAGCACGCGCGACGGCCAGATCCAGCCGATGCAGCGCGTGCGCGCCACCCAGGATCGCGATCGCAACTACCGGGCCGTCCTGCATCTCTCCGACAAGAAGTTCGTCCAGCTCGCGACGGCGGACCTGCCCACCGTCAATCCCGGCGAGGATCCGAATCGCTCGATCGGCACGTCCGACCTGCCGTACCGGCAGGAAGCCTCGTGGGACTCGACCTACAACGACGTGTACCTCGTCGACCTCAAGACGGGCGCGCGGCGCAAGGTGCTCGAGCACGGGGGCGGCGCGTCGATGTCGCCGGCCGGGAAGTACCTGCTGTACTACGATCAGAAAAACGGCGACTGGTTCAGCTACCGCATCGCCGACGGGATGCGCGTCAACCTCACCGAGCGCATCGACGCCAAGTTCTGGCGCGAGGATCATGATTCGCCGAGTCTGCCGCCGTCCTACGGATCGGGCGGATGGACGACGGGCGACGCGAGCGTCCTCCTCTACGACAAGTTCGACCTGTGGGAGATCAAGCCCGACGGCTCGGCGCCGCGCATGGTGACGGGCGGCGAGGGCCGGAAGCAGCAGCTCGTCTTCCGCTACCGGACGTTCGATCCCGACGAGCGGGCGGTTCCCATGAACAAGCCCCTGCTCCTGACGACGACGAACGACGCGACGAAGGCCACGGGGTACTACCGCGTGAACCCCGCGGCCGGCTCCGGTGCGCCGGAGAAGATCGTCATGATCGACAAGGCGATGGGCGCCGCCACCAAGGCGAAGAACGCCGACGTCGTCGTCTTCACCCAGTCGCGCACCGAGGAGTTCCCGGATCTCTGGGTGAGCGACACGTCGTTCCGCAATCCGCGGAAGGTCTCGAACGCCAACCCGCAGCAATCCGAGTTCGTCTGGGGCAAGACCGAGCTCATCGAGTACATCAACGCGGACGGCAAGCGGCTGCGGGCGCTCCTGACCCGGCCGGAGCCGTTTGACCCGGCGAAGAAGTACCCGCTCATGGTCTACATCTACGAGGGTTTGTCGCAGGGCCTGCACGGCTACTCGGCGCCGAACGTCGGGACGAGCATCAACGTCACGCGCTACGTGAGCAACGGCTACGTGGTGTTGCGGCCGGACATCGCGTACGACACGGGTTACCCGGGCGAGAGCGCGGAAAAGTGCGTCATCCCGGCGGTGAACACGGTCGTCGCGATGGGCTTCATCGATCCCAAGCGGATCGGCATCCAGGGCCACTCGTGGGGCGGCTACCAGATCACGCACCTCATCACGCGGACGAACCTGTTCGCCGCGGTCGAGGCGGGCGCGTCGGTGTCGAACATGATCAGCGCCTACGGCGGCATCCGCTGGGAGAGCGGCATGGTGCGGCAGTTCCAGTACGAGAAGACGCAGAGCCGCATCGGCGCGGCGCCCTGGGACGCGCCGCTGCAGTTCATCGAGAACTCGCCGATCTTCTGGGTCGAGAAGATCCACACGCCGTACCTGACGATCCACAACGACGCCGACGGCGCCGTGCCGTGGTACCAGGGCATCGAGTTCAACATGGCGATGCGGCGGCTCGGCAAGGAAGCCTACATGTTCAACTACAACGGCCAGGGCCACGGGTTGAGCAACCGCGACTACATGAAGCACTGGACCGTCCACATGGACGAGTTCTTCGATCACTATCTGCTGGGCAAGCCGCGCCCGGCATGGATGGACAAGGGCGTGTCGTTCCTCGACCGCGGCACGCGCGACGTCAGCGGGATGTTCAAGAAAGCGGTCGTGCCGCCGGCGACGAACGGACGATAGAAAAGCCGGGTTCAGTGTTCACGGTTCAGGGTTCTGAACCGTGAACCTCTGAACGCTGAACCAGAACCTCGGAACCCCAGAACCGATGCAACTCAGAGTTCACCGTCTGTCTCCGTCCGTCTCCCTGCCTTCGTACGGAACCGCCGGTTCTGCCGGCTTCGATCTCGCCTCTTCCGTCGACATGACCGTGCAGCCCGGGGAAGTCGCGCTCGTGCCGACCGGCCTCGTGATCGCCGTGCCCGCCGGTCACTTCCTCGGCATCTTCGCGCGCGCAGCAGCACGCCCCTGAAGCGCGGGCTCATGGTCGCCAATGGCGTGGGCATCGTCGACGCCGACTATTGCGGGCCGGCCGACGAGATCAAGATTGAAGTGCTGAACTTCACGCAGGCGCCGGTCGAGGTGAAGCGCGGCGACCGGCTCGCTCAGGGCGTCATCCTCTCGTACGCGCGCGCGGAATGGCAGGAACTCGCGTCTGCGGAGGCTCCGACGCGAGGCGGGTTCGGATCGACAGGATAGACGCAGGGAGAATCGTCTCCGATTGTCGATTACCGATTGTCGTTTCCCGATTGAAGTTTGCCGTTTACCGATTGCCGTTTACAGGAATGTCCTACCGCGTCTTGACCAGATAGATCGCCGCCCCGCCCTTCGTCCGCACCGGTACGATCATCCAATCGCGTAGCCGGTGCCCCCGCGTGACCGTGTGGCCGACGGCCAGGCCGATGCTGGCGCCGAAGACGACGTCGCTCACCCAGTGCTCGCGGTCGCGCACGCGCGTCCAGCCGACGAAGCTGGCGATGGCGTAGGCCGGCACGCCCGTCTTCCATCCGAAGTGCCCGTGCAGCACGGCCGCGGAGGCGAACGTCGCCGAGGTGTGCCCCGACGGGAAGGCGTGTGGGCCGCCCGTCGGGCGCCGGCGATTGACGGCCACCTTGAGACCGGCCGTGAGGAGGCCGTTCAGGATCTGCGAACGCACGAGGTCGCTGCCGATGTGCGTCACGCGCGGCCGGCCGGCGATCCGGCCGATCGCGTACGTCGCGACCGCGCCGCCGCCCTGAACCCAGCCGTTTCCCAGCACGTCGCCCGGCGTCGTGTAGGAGACGGGGCCCGCGACGTCCGCGCGCCGGGCCAGGTCGGCGTCGGCGCCTCGCGCCGCCACCGCGGCGCCCCCGGCCCCGGCGACGAGGAGGACGAGCGTCGTGCGCGAGGGGAGCGCGGCGATGTCCGTGACGAGGTTCTGCGCGAGGCGCGTGAACGGCCGGTCGTCCGGCCAGCGCTCAACGGGCGGCGCGGCCGGCGCGCGCTGAAGCGCGAGGGCGACCGCGAGGGCGCATCCCGCCTGCAGCACGCCAGGAGGATATCAATGTGGGAAGGGGACCGCGAGTCCGAACGTGATTTGGTGCGTCGCGGTCGTCGTGCGGCCGGTGCCACCCGCGACCGAAATCGCGGGGCGGGCGAACGTGAACTTGTACTCGGCTTCCGCGCGCAGCCGGCGAGTCAGGGCGATTTCGATCCCGGTCGCCGCCTGCCAGCCGACGCCGCCGAATTCGTACTGCTCCCGCTCCACGCCAAACACGGTGGTCTCGGCGTGTGGCAGCGTGGGGCCGATGCCGCCT